>JAYWCF010000185.1:0-12867 GCA_043780715.1 Methylotenera sp.
TTGGTGTGCCGCGCCCAGCTGGCGCAGGGCCACAAAAGTATAGGCATGATACGCTGGCAAACCGCCATCTATAATGGCTTGCTGATGCGCTTGCATAGCGGCGGCGTGCAGAGTAATCGGATTATGTCGCGGGCGTTTACTTAGGTGAGTTTTAGCATTGATAAACGCAATTTCTCTTAAATTTGTTTGTGAGCGCTCACTCACAAAATCTAACTTGGCAATATCACAATACGGTGGCAAATAACCTTTTTGCGTGCTAATAAGCGGCTGCAAAATACCATCAAAATCGTCGCCACTTAACTCGGCAAAGGCCGCGTTATGAAAATAACGCATCACTTTATTGGCTACGTCTATATGCGTAATTGCAATGGTGGTTTTAACGTGATTGGCGCGGTAGTCAATGCCAGCGGTGTCTGGCAGGTGATATGCATCAGCCTCTAATAGCGGCACAGAGCCACGTTCTACTTGGGTGACGATTTGATCGATTAGTGCGCGATACAGCGATAACTCCTCTATGCGGATGCCATATAACTGCATTAAATCGTGCTGCGAAGGCTTACCAAAGGTCCATTGGTCGCCCTCAAAATCGGCTGCCAAGGTATACGCCAAGCAGGCGGTTGGCTCTAAACCCAAGCCATGCACCAGCTCAATAATCAAATCGCCATAGCAATTGGTTTCACGAAAGTTTTGATCAAACCCGTGTAAAACATGCGGACTAAACCTGGCTGGCGTTAGGCTTAGTAATTTTTTCTGCAAATCTGCCATATTTTATAACATCAAGGTTTGGCGCACGCTGGCCGGCCAAGCTTTCATATCAAAGCCATGCGTTTTTAGTAGGCCAATCATTAATCTATCAATACCAAAGCCTAAGCAGGCGGTGTGGGCGCCGTTGCCATCTGCGGTATGAATGCCAAATACGTGCGCAAAGTGATCCTGATGGTAGTTAAACGAGGCCACTGCGGTAGGTGAATCTTCGCTCCAAATAGGCACTAATAGCTCAAATTTAAGCTCAAGCTCTTTTTGGCTGGCTTTCATCATTTTGCCGCCACGGCCAAAAAATGGATCGCTGGCAGTATCTAAAAACACGGGTAAACCTAACGATTCAATCAAACCTTGGCCGCGATCTAACCAATCGCCACGCCATTTTTGCACATCGGCTGGCGTGCCTGCACGCACATTTTCGCGTATTTCAAAACTCATTAATCGCGCTGGGTCGTTTGATGGTTCGTGCCGAAAACAATAGCAATTTAAGTCATACAACACGCCGCCTTCGGGCAAAGTGCCTGCCAGCGTTGGATATAAAGGGTAGCAACTGGCGGGGGTTAGGGTGACATCAGTTTGGCTTAAATGCGGCGTCCAATCGCCACCACTTTTAACGGTTTCAACCAAGGCTAGCTGCTCTCTATCGCCGCCAGTAAAGGTGCTAATAGAGCCACATAAATTAGGGAAATTTTCCATATAGCCCACTTTGCGCAACAGCTCGCGCGGCACCACGGGTGGAAAACAGGCTTTTACCGCACCATCTTTTTTTGATTCACGGTCTACCATTCCTTGCAGGCTGGCTACCAGCTCAACCAAGGGCGCGGCGCGGCCAACAATACCTTTAACGCCGCTATCTAGCAGCAGTTTATGCGCAAAAAGTTGCGCCTTAAACGCTAAATGTGCTGCATCTAAACTACCCACTGAACCGTCACTCATTGAAAACCGCTCCCCAATCTAAATTCGTTATTATTATTTGGTTATTCAGTTGAATACTCAGCTGAATAATTGGCAACTAATTACCTTTATGCACCAGCAGCAGCGCCGCATTAGTCAATTGAATACGGTCATTATGCACCATCATCACCGACGAATGCGCGTCGCGCAAATGCCGCCCCAATGAAAATGGGCCGTTATTTTTGTAAGCCTGAATGCCGCATACGCTCAAGGCTTCGCTAACAATCGCCACCACCGCGCGCGAGCTATTGAGTTTAAGTGTGTTAATTTTCAGCGAAAATGCAAGGCTAGCCAATTTTTGCAAATCGTCAGTTGCCAAAGCTTCTGCATATTCGCGTGCCAAGCCAAAAACTTCATATTCCATTTTTTGCAACTCTGCACTTAAATCAGCCACACGGTGTGCGCCCATAGGCGTTGTGCCAGGGTTAGAGCGGCCTTTTGCGCGGAATAATTCGCGCGCTTTATTGACCGCATCTGAGGCCAAACCAAACCACCAAGCTGACCAAAACAGATGCGAAGTTGGCACCATGGTATAAGTCGCAATATCTGCAAATGGCGTAGACATTACCTGCCAAGCCGCGCCCTTAGCCATAACAGTAGCGGGCGGGCTACAAGTGCCGCGCATACCTAAGGTATCCCAAGCGCCTTGATCTTGCAGCTCAAATTGGCCTTTTTCAGCAATCACCAATACTTGGTCGCCACTTGCCGCTTCTGAATTTTTACGCGCCGTAATCATTAAGTCATCGGCATAATTGCCATACGAAACGGTGGTGGCTTTTTTAGTGAGCGTGTAACGATCGCCATCGATTTCCACCGCGCAACTGCTGCTGCGCATATCGCCGCCAGGGCCAACTTCAGACGTAACAGATGCAATTAAGCGATTGTCTTTTGCGGCGCGGCGCAAATAATCTTGCAATTGCGGGCTGTTTTTAGCGTGATGTACCGCCGATAAAATTTGTGTATGGTGCATGGCCACCACCGCTGCGGTGGCAGAGCAATGTTGGCCTAATGCCGCACAACCCCGCGCCAGCTCAATCGGGTCCGCCCCAACGGCGCCGTATTCAGCAGGAATAGGTGCCGAAAAAATGCCAGCCGCCTTAAGCGCAGTAATGGCCTCTATCGGAAAACGACTTTTCTCATCCACGTCGTTTGCGTGTATACGCGCAATCTCACGACCAATACGCTCAATCGCCGCGATGCGCGCATCCACATCGGCCTGGTTGGCATTGGCCTGGTTGGCATTGGCCTGGTTGACATCTGCTGGGTTGGCGGGTTTCATTAAGTTTGCAAACTAAAAATAGCGTCGCCAATTGCACGTATGCTTTCAAACACATCGCGACGCAACATGCTATCGGGAAACTCTAAATCAAACTCAGACTCCAGCCCTAACATCACGCCAACGGTTGCGCGCGAACTCATGCCTGCTGCAAACAAATCGGCATCTATATCAAGCCCATTAACATCTTGATTAAGCTCCGCTTGGGTTGCCAAAACGGTTTTTACACGTGCAATAATTTCAATGGTCATCAATTAACTTTTATAATTTAGTTTATTTTTTCAAGTCATCAAATACATTATTTGACCACTGCAGTTTATTCTTACAACACAGTTTTACGCAATAGCCTAAATTGGTCATTGACCATATCAAATGTCAACAATTGTTTATCTGCTCTACGCGCTATTTTTTTGTAGTTTTAGACATCAATGTTAAAAAGTATCAAAGGCATCTATTTATGAGAAAATACTAAGGTGAATCGCTTTTTATATTCCATATTGTGGTATGCAGTGTTGCCTATAGTGCCATTTAAATTATGGTGGCGTGGCATTAAGCAACCCGCTTACCTATTACATTGGCGTGAGCGGTTTGGGCTTTACTCTTTAAAAACCAGCAAACAGGTTATTTGGCTGCATTGCGTTTCGGTAGGCGAAACCCGCGCGGCTGAGCCTTTGGTTAAGGCTTTGCAAGCGCAGTATCCGCATTATCAAATTTTACTCACGCACACCACACCCACTGGGCGTGAAGCCAGCGAGCAGCTATTTGCCGACAATATACAGCGTGTGTATTTACCTTATGACTTGCCATTTGCGGTGAGGCGTTTTTTACAGCATTTTCAGCCAAAAATTGGCTTGATTATGGAAACCGAGTTGTGGTTTAACTTAATTGCCGCCTGCAAAAAAAATGATATTCCAGTATTACTGCTAAACGCGCGATTATCCGAAAAATCAGCCAAGGGTTACGGCAAATTAGGCCGTTTGGTCACAGAGGGTTTGCATAACTTAAGCGCTGTTGCCGCGCAAACAAGGGCTGATGCGGTGCGCTTGCAAATGCTGGGTGCACCTCATGTGGATGTTACTGGCAATATTAAATTTGATGTTCGGCCGCCCGTTAACGCATTAGAGCAAGGCTTAAAGTTGCGCGCGTTATTGGGTGAAAAAATTATATTTTTAGCCGCCAGCACCCGCGAAGGCGAAGAAGCATTAATTTTAGAGGCGGTAAAAGATTTAACGATTTTAACCATAATAGTGCCGCGCCACCCGCAACGGTTTGATGAAGTAGAGCAGCTGATTAAAGCGGCAGGCTTAAATTATGTGCGCCGCAGCCAACTGGTGTCGCCTATCAATTCAACCATACAAGTGATTTTGGGCGATAGCATGGGCGAATTATTTAGCTATTACGCCGCTTGCGATTTTACTTTTGTGGGTGGCAGTTTGCTGAAATTTGGCGGCCAAAACTTGATTGAAGCCGCCAGCATGGGCAAACCTATTTTAATTGGCAAATATACCTATAATTTTGCCGAAGCCACCGCAAATGCGCTGCGGGCTGGGGCGGCAACGCAGGTGAGTGATGTGGCTAATTTGCGCGAAAAAATTCAATATTTAAGCACGCACAGCGAAAAAAGAACCCAAATGCAGCAAGCCAGCCTAAATTTTAGCCAAGCTTCTACTGGGGCGACCTTTAGAACCATGCAGCTGATTACGGCGCACTTAATTGAATAGCAGCATTAGCGAATAAGCAGGGATATTGCTTTAAAAGCAGAGTGTTGCGCGTTACCCAACCACTCAAATACAACTGATTCTGTATTGGTAATGATGCAACCAGCTTCGCGCATGCGGGCAATGGCGTTGGCTTTATTACTGGCGCTGCGTGAAATAATGGCGTCTTCCAGCACAAAAACTTGCTTACTAGATTTGATTAAATCAAGCGCGGTTTGCAATACGCAAATGTGCGATTCCATACCCGCGATGATAATTTGCGGTTGATCGCGATGCAGTTGCTGGTTAAATTTAGGCTCGCCCGTGGCTGAAAAAGCGGTTTTTGCTATGGGCTTGCATGCGCCAATATATTGTTTAATTTGCGGCAATGTTTCGCCCAAACCTTGCGGGTATTGCTCTGTGACAATTACCGGCACATTAAGCAAGCTAGCCGCTTGCGCCAATATGCCACAATTTTTAATCACCAATTGCATGGCATCGGCCTGCATAGCGCTAACAAGCTTGGTTTGCATATCAATAATGGCTAATTGACTTAGCTCGGCTTTGCAAATAGTTGGCGTGACAGTTGAGCTCATAATTAGGTGGCAATTAAGGTGCCAGCACCAATTGCTGATTAATATCTTGTAAATCCACCTCCGCCACCACGCCTGTAGCCGATTTTAAGCGGATAATATTCACCAAATAATTGTAGCGCGCTTGCAGTAAATCGCGCTTGGCAGAATAAAATTGTTGTTGCGCGTTCAGCACATCTACACTAATACGCACGCCAACTTCGTAGCCTAATTTGGTTGAATCTAGCTGGCTTTGACTACTAATTAACGCTTGTTCTAGTGCCTTAATTTGCGCCACGCTACTACTTAAATTTAAAAACGCGCGCTGTGTTTCTAAATCAGTTTGGCGTCGCGCAATTTCCACATCATCTTTGGCTTTTTGTTGATTTAACAGCGCTTGGCGTACACGCGAACTAACGGCCCCACCTTGATACAGCGGAATTTGTAATTGTAAGCCAATACTAGCACTGTTGAAATCGTTACCAAACCCATTTAAACCACCGTTGGTATAGGTATCAGTGTAATTAGCCACCGCATCTAAGGTTGGCATATGTGCGGCTTTGTTAAACGCCACATTTTGCTCGGCTAGCTTTAAGGTGTCCTGCTGAATAGCAAAGTTCAAGTTGTTTTTTAACGCCACATCTAGTAAGTTTTGCATATTTTGATTAAGCGGATTCACCTGAATATCACTTTTAACCGTAGCAAGCGCGCTTGGCAATTCACCCGTAATTTGCTCAATTTCGTGCTGCGCAATTTGGTATTCGTTTACGGCGGCAATCTCTTGCGCCACCACCAAATCAAAACGCGCTTGCGCTTCGTTAACATCGGTAATGGTAGCAGTACCCACTTCAAAGGTAATTTTGGCTTGATCAAGCTGGCTTAAAATGGCGGTTTTTTGCGCTTTAATCAGCTCAATTTTATCTTGCGCAATCAGCACATTAAAATACGCCTGCGTAGTGCGTAAAATCAAATTTTGCTGGCTTAAATGATATTGCTTATCGGCAATACTCACCTGCGTATAGCTTTGATCCATTTGCACTAAATTTTGCTGCCTAAAAATGGGCTGACGCGCCTCTAATCCATAGTTGTAACCTTCAAATCTGGTTCCACCAGCCACACGCGGAAAATTTGAAGTGACATTATTAAACGCAATATTGCTTTTAGTGGCGGTAACGCCCGCACTAAAGTTAACCGTTGGCCGATACAAGGCTTTACCTTGCTCGATTATTTCTTGCGCGGCTTTATTGCTGCTTAACGCAGAGGCTAATACTGGGTCATGCGCTAACGCTTGCTGATAAACATCCAGCAAGCTAAGTTTTTTATCTTGTGCTTGCAAAGCGGCTGGTAATAAAGCGCACAGCACCAATACCTTCAATAAATGCGGTTTAAAATTAAGCATATTAAAATTCAAACGTGCTGGCCTGCGGTGCATTAATTAATTCAGGCACATAGGTTTCAAATAACACATCTTGTTTAAAAGCGGCTTCTGATAAGCGCTGAATTAAGATGGCTTGCATGGCAGGGCCTGTGCCTAAAACGATGAATAACGCGCCGCCTATAGCCAGCTGATTACGCACGCCAAGCGGCTCAACAGGGCATGAGCCAGTGTAAACAATCAAATCAAAAGGTGCTTGATTGGGCAAGCCTAATGCGCCATCTGCCACCAATAAGCTGACGTTTTGAATAGCGTGTTTGGCTAAGTTTTGCGCTGCTTTTGCACTTAAATCGGCATTGATTTCTACCGATGTAACGTGTTTGGCCAAGCTTGCCAGCAAGGCAGTTACATAGCCGCTGCCAGTGCCAATGTGCAATACATGATGCGTTTTTTGCACGCTTAATGCTTGCAAAATGCGGCCCTCTAATTTTGGGCTAAGCATGTTTTGGCCTGATGTTAAATCACGACCGATAGGGATTTCAATATCAGCAAAAGCCAAGCCTTGATATTCAGCTGGCACAAAGTGTTCGCGCGGAATTTCGTTTAGCAAAGCCAGCACCACTGGGTCTAGTACTTCCCAAGTGCGAATCTGCTGTTCGATCATATTAAAACGCGCGGTTTCGCGCTGCGTATTAAACCCCGCTACTTCGCTTGCCGTTTTAATTTCTGCTGTTTGTATCATGTGCTTAATCTCATTAATTTAAACCTAATTATAACTACCATAATTATAGCTGAAGTGCCTGCATGTTTAAGCTAGTGCGTTTCAGGTACTTTTACCCTAAACCATGCCGCATATAATGCGGGTAAAAATAATACGGTTAACGCTGTGGCAATGGCCAAGCCGCCCATAATGGCTACCGCCATTGGCCCAAAAAACACACTGCGCGTGAGCGGTATCATGGCTAGTATGGCCGCTGCCGCTGTTAATACAATTGGCCTAAAACGGCGAATAGTGGATTCTACAATCGCCTGCCAAGCCGGCAATCCACTGGCTTTGTCTTGATCAATCTGATCCACCAGAATCACCGAATTGCGCATAATCATGCCAGACAAAGCAATGGTGCCCAACATAGCGACAAAGCCAAAAGGCTGGTTAAACAGCAACAGCCCCATTGTGACTCCAATTAATCCTAATGGTGCGGTAAGCAAGACTAAAAATACGCGCGAAAAGCTTTGCAGTTGCAAAATTAATAATGTAAACACCACCACCAAAAATAAAGGCGCGCCTTTAGCCACCGATGCGCCGCCCTTAGCCGAAGCTTCAACTGCGCCACCTGTTTCAACCGTTACGCCAAGCGGCAAATTGGCTTTAATGGTTTTTAGCTTTTCTTCAATTTGCGCAGAAACCACAGGCGCTTGTATATCGCCGCGCAAATGTGCACGCACGGTTATTGATGGCACACGGTTGCGCCGCCAAATCACGCCTTCTTCAAAGGTAGAAGTAATAGTAGCGAATTGCGCTAATGGCACAGCCGTTTGAGTGCCGCTACCGTTTTGCACATTAAACATTAAGTTGGGCAGGCGCGATAACTGCGTACGCTCAGCATCCGCGCCGCGCGCCACTAAATCAATGCGCTCATTACCTTCTCTAAACTCGGTAATGTATAAATCGCCTAAAGCCGCATTTATGACATTGGCGACATCAACTGAGCTTACTCCTAACAGCCTAGCTTTTGCTTGGTCAATGCTCACTTTTATGACTTTGCTGGGCTCTTCCCAGCTTAATTGCACGTTAGCCAAATTAGGGTTGGCGCGCATAATATCTTCAATTTGGTGGGCAATTGACCGTAATTGCGCAATATCGCTACCGTCCACCCTAAATTGCACAGGGAACCCAACAGGCGGGCCGTTTTCAAGCAGCAATACTGATGCTCTTAATGCAGGAAAATCGCGTTCGAACAAAGTCAATAAGTCCCTACGTAAGGCATCGCGCGCTTGCAAACCTTTGCTTAAAATAACAAATTGCGCAAAGCCGCGATGCGGCAATTGAATATCTAAAGGCAAGTAGTAGCGCGGGCTACCTGTGCCAATATAAGCCACAAAATTATCAACGCCTTTGTGTTTTTGATTCCAAGCCCGTAGCCACGTTTCTAGCTTTTTCACCTCATTATTAGTTGCCGCGTAAGAGGCGCTTTCTGCCATGCGCAAATCCACGACTATTTCTAAACGCGTTGAATCGGGGAAAAATTGCTGCTGCACTTTTGTAAAGCCTAAAATGGATAGTACAAATAAGATAAATGTAATGGCAATCACCGTTTTGCGGTAGCGCACGCAGGCAGTAACTAAGTCCCTAAAGTGGTTATAAAACGCGCTGTTGTAAATATCGTGATGATGATTATCAACGGGCTTATCGGCTAATTTAAACGTAGATTTTAGCCACCGATTAAGCTTAGAAGGCTGTGGTTTTTGGCTGTAATCGGGCAATAAATGGTAGCCCAAATAGGGCACAAAAATCACCGCCGCCACCCAAGAAATAATCAAGGCAATGGCCGAAACTTGAAAGATTGAGCGCGTATATTCGCCAGTTGAGCTTGCCGCGGTAGCAATCGGCAAAAAGCCGGCAACCGTAACCAGCGTGCCAGTTAGCATGGGCATGGCGGTTGATGTGTAAGCAAAGGCCGCCGCTTGCATGCGCTGCATGCCTTGCTCCATTTTAGATGACATCATTTCTACCGCAATAATCGCATCATCCACCAGCAAGCCCAGCGCCAAAATTAGCGCGCCAAGGGAAATTTTATGCAGGCCAATATTGAATAATTGCATCACCAAAAAAGTGGCTGCCAGCACAACGGGAATGGTAATAGCCACCACAATACCAGTGCGCAAACCTAATGAAAGCAGGCTTACGCCCAGCACAATCACTAGCGCCTCAATTAAAGATTTTACAAAATCATTAACCGAATTAGCCACAATTTTGGGTTGCGATGTAACGGTGGCAAAACTTAAACCCACTGGCAGGTTTTGTTGAATTTTGGCAATTTTTGCATCCAGCTCATGCCCTAACGCAATCACATCACCGCCTTCGCGCATGCTCACGCCTAGCAACAAAGTATCAGTGCCGTTATAGCGCACGGTATCTCTTGGCGGGGTTTCATAGCCGCGGTAAATGCGCGCCACATCGCCTAATCTAAAATCTTGATTATTAGCGCGTATCCTAAAATCGCGCAGATTTTCTAGCGTGTTAAATCGGCCAGAAACCTCAATACGAATGCGCTCATTGGGCGAATCAAACGTGCCACTTTTGACCACGGCATTTTGCGTTTGCAGATTATTTAACAGCACCGTGGCGCTGACGCCTAAAGTTGATAGCTTGGCGTTAGATAGCTCTATAAATATGCGTTGTTTTTGCTCTCCAAAAAAATCAATTTTGGCTACATCTTTTGCGGTTAATAATTCGGCACGAATAATTTCGGCTTGTTTTTTTAAGGCAAAATTATCAAATCCATCGCCAGTAAGGGCGTACATGCTGCCATATACATCGCTAAACTCATCATTAAAAGTCAGGCTTTCAATATTTTGTGGCAAGGTATGGCGAATATCGCTAACTTTTTTGCGCACCTGATACCAAATATCCGGCACATCTTGCGAAAAAGTATCATCTTTAATCACCACAAATATTAACGATTCACCTGGCCGTGAGTAGCTGCTGGTGTAATCTAAATGTGGTGTTTCTTGTAGCTTTTTTTCAAGCTTATCAGTCACTTGCTGCTCAACCTCAACTGCGCTTGCACCCGGCCAACTGGTGCGCATTAGCATCACTTTAAAGGTAAACGGTGGGTCTTCTGATTGGCCAAGCTTGCTGTAAGCCAGCAATCCAGCAAACGTTAGCATCAGCATTAAATAAAGCACCAATGTTTGATGTTTTAACGCCCAAAGCGATAAATTAAAGCCGTTTTTTTGTGGATTTTCGGCTTCAGTCATTGCGTTGCCTCTGGCGGCATTGGCTGTAATAATGGCTTCACTTTTTGGCCTTTAATTAAGGTATGCACACCAGCAATCGCTACCATTTCATCTGCCTGCAAGCCGCTCGTTACTTGCACGCCGTTTTCTGTAAATTGGCCTGCTGTTACCGAGCGCGGGTTTGCATCACCGGCTTTATCGATTACCCAAACACTGGTTTTGCCATTAATTTGCGTTAAGGCGCTGGCTGGCACCATTAAATCAGCCACTGTTTCGCCACTAGCAATACGCATGGCCGCTGTCATGCCTAATTTAAGCTTTTCATCGGCATCTAAAACCGTTACGCGCACATCAAAAGCGCGAGTGGCTGAGCTGGCAGCTGGCGCAATTTCACGCACTTTTCCTGTGTAGATTTTTTCAGCATCGGGCAGTTGGTTTGCCCACAGTTTTAATTTAGCTAAATCGCCAATTTTTACAGACCCGACTTTGGATTCTGGCACGGCTACTAATACTTCAAGCTGTTTTGTATCAACCACTTGCGCCACAATTTCACCCGCTGCTGCCACTTGCCCTGGCTCTGCGCGAATTTGCGTTACCACGCCATCGCGGTCTGCCATTAAACTGGTGTAGCGCGATTGATTACTGGATATCGCGGCTTGCGCTTTTACTTGTTGCAAACGCGCAGCCGATGTTTTCAATTCGGCTTCGCGAAAATCTAAGGCCGAAGCTGAAATAAATTTTTTGTTAAATAATAAGCGTTGGCGCTCTACTTCTGCTTTGGCTAGCGCATGGCTGGCTTCTGCCGCGCGCACATCGGCATAAGCGGCGGCGGCGGTTAAATTCGTATCCGCCGCATCTAAAAGTGCCAATATTTGGCCTTTTTTCACCACGCTGCCAACTTCTACTTTGCGCTCAATAATCTTGCCGCCGATTCTAAACGCAAGATTTGATTCATAGCGCGATTTAACCTCGCCCACCAGCACCATGCCTTGCTCTACGGCTGTTTGACCAACCACCATAACCAAAGCAGGGCGCAATGGTTGCGGGGCTTGCGGTGGCTTTTCACAGCCCACCAGTAACAACACAATGGCAACTAAAGCGTTTATTTTAATGGTCATCATTCGCTTTCTTTTTTATTATTGATTCAAATTGTACGTTGATTTGGTCTAGCAATAAACCACGCATTAAAGTCAATTGCATCATCTGCAACCGTTGCTCAATACTGGCCCAATTCACCCAAATATCGTTAGCCATGCTTATTTGCAGCGCGCAAACACCGTGCATTCCCGCCCAAATTGTTTGCGCAATTAAATCAACATCGTTTAAATCTGGCTTAAATTTTCCTGCTAAAAACACTTTATCCACCACTGTTTTTAACTGAAAATACGCATCTTGTTCAGCATTATTTTGCTGAATTCTTGAGTTAGCTGGGTCGAAGGGCGGATGTTCTGTCATAAACATCATGCGATAGTGATTGGGATAATTTAGCGCAAATTCTGCATAGCCACGCCCAAAAGCGAGCATGCGTTCAACTGGATCGGTAATCGCTAAATTATTTTTCAATGCGTCAGCCAGCGCTAAAAAATCGGTATCGCACACTGCGCGAATCAAGGCTTCTTTATCGGCAAAATGCAAATAAATGCTGGTGGCAGAATAATCAATACGCTTGGCAATTTCGCGCATGGTTACGGCTTCTAAGCCACGCGAAATAAATAGCTCACGTGCCGCGTCCATAATTAAGTTACGCAGTTGTAGACGTTCAGATTCAGTTTTGGGTTTTGGCGGCATAAAAACCTTTACTTAACAATGTTAATTTAACAACGTTAAGTAAGCTTGTCAATGTTTTGCTGGCAATTTTTAATACGCAATTTTAAATTGCACATATTTTAGATTAAGTTAATCAAACTTTTACCAAAGTGAGCGCCCATAGGTTTTTAACAACTTATCTTAGAGAAAATAGTGCTTTGGCTTTATTACTGCGAATGGCAACAGCGCCTTTACAATTAACTTTTTCTCAATTTTCACTGTCATTGGCGGTATATTAAGGCGCACATCGATTGTAATTAAGTCACCCATATGCGTTGCCACTGATGCTATATCGCTGAGCGCGATTATTCTTTGATTACGATGTCTCTAAAATCATCCAGATACGCGCGATATAAATAACCGCGTAAAAGGCATATGTGAATCATCAACAATTAAGTAACTATTGAGAAACCTGCAACGAAAATTATGCGAATTAAGCCTATGAGGATGTATAAACTTATTTTT
>JAYWCF010000186.1:0-4752 GCA_043780715.1 Methylotenera sp.
CCGCGCGTTTGCTGGCAATCGCCGCGGCAAAAGTATTATCCGTTGAAACCAAATTATGAATCATCTGCGCGGCATAAGCGTTGCTGGTTACAGGCTCACGTTGTGCGCGTGGCAAGTTTTTGTTCAGCCACTCATGGCATTGCGATAAGGATTGGCTATGGGAAAACACATGCTGGATTTTGCTAATATCGGTTTGTTTGGATAGCAAACAATGATGAATCGGCAACGTAATTTCGCCACACAGTTTTAGCGTGCTTGCCAACAATAAATCCAGCGTTAAGCCAATCGCGCCTTCGGTTGAGTTTTCTACTGGCACTACACCGTAATCCGCCTGCCCTGCTTCTAAGGTGCGGAATACTTCGTCAATACTGACACACACCACTGCACTGCGGCCTAACCCAAATTGTTTAAGCGCGGCTTCTTCACTGTAAGTACCAAGTGGTCCTAAAAAAGCGATTGAAAGCTCTTTTTCCAGCGCACGGCAGTTGGACATCACGCCGCGAAAAATATGGCTAATCGCCTCAGCCGATAATGGGCCTTGATTATTGGCTTGCAAACGGCGCAACACTTGCGCTTCGCGCTCTGGGCGGTAAATCACGCCATCGTCTTTTAAGCTGCCAATAGTGCGCGCCAACGCTGCGCGCTCATTCACCAGCTTTAATATCTGCTCATCAATGGCGTCAATCTGGTCTCTGTGCTGTTTTAATTGTTCACTCATATCTTTAAAAAGAGTCCTGAATTAATTGTCGCTGGCAAACTGCTTCATATAGTCAATCAATGCTTGCACGCCATCAATTGGCATGGCGTTATACATGCTGGCGCGCATGCCGCCCACAATACGGTGGCCTTTTAATTGCAACAAACCTTGCGCCTCGGCACCTTTTAAAAAAGCATCATTTAAGGCTTCATCGCGCAATCTAAACGGAATATTCATACGTGAGCGATTATGAATAGCAATATTATTGCTGTAAAAATCGCTGTTATCCACGTAATCATAAAACAAGCTGGCTTTGGCTATATTTTTCTGCTCAATCGCCGCCACGCCACCTTGCGCTAATAGCCACTCAAACACCAAGCCAGCAATGTAGATGCTATAAGTGGCTGGCGTATTAATCATGCTTTGATTTTCGGCCTGCGTTTTCCAGTTAAATACGGCTGGCGTCAGCGTTGAAGCTCTATCCAACAAATCTTCACGCACAATCACAATACATAAACCCGCTGGGCCGATATTTTTTTGCGCGCCGCCATAAATCACGCCAAATTTGCTCACATCAATTGGGCGCGACAAAATATGCGACGACATATCCGCCACAATCGGCACATCACCTGTATTGGGGATGCCATCAAATTCAACACCGTTAATGGTTTCGTTGGTGCAAATATGCACATAAGCGGCATCTTTATTTAATTGCCAGCTTTTATAATCAGGCACATGTGTAAAGCCTGATTGCTCAGTATTACAGGCGATATCAATCTGCCCATAAGCACGCGCATCTTCAACGCTGCGCTTGCTCCACGCACCTGTTACCGCGTAATCGGCACTTTTGCCTGCCAACAAATTCAAAGGAATCATCGCGTTTTCAGCGATAGCGCCGCCTTGCAAAAACAGCACTTTGTAATTGCTTGGAATCGCCAATAAAGTGCGTAAATCTGCCTCTGTTTTTGCTAATATACTAGTGAATTCTTTGCCTCGATGCGACATTTCCATCACAGACATGCCGCTACCGTGCCAATCCAGCATCTCCGCTTGCGCGCGCTCTAGCACTTCTTTTGGCAGAACCGCAGGCCCTGCTGAAAAGTTAAATATTTTTTTCATAGCATTAATGTTTTAAATGTTTATTCCGCTGGCAACTCTTCATCCGTTTCAACGATTTTCTCTAAGCCAGATAATTTTTCACCTTCGCCCAGATTAATCAAGGTTACGCCTTGCGTTGCACGGCCTAACTCACGAATTTCTCTAACACGGGTGCGAATCAAAACGCCGCCTGTGGTAATCAGCATAATTTCGTCGTCTTCATTAACCAATTTAGCTGCTACTACCAAGCCATTACGCTCACTTACTGCAATGGCTTTAACGCCTTGCGTACCGCGACCAGAATGACGGAAATCCGCTAATACTGTACGTTTACCAAAACCATTTTCAGTGGCAACTAGCACCGTTTGTTGATCGTTATCGGCAATCAATAATGACAGTACTTGCTGTTTTGCCGCTAATTTCATACCACGTACACCACGTGTAGCGCGACCCATAGGGCGGACATCTCCTTCGGTAAACCACACTGCTTTACCGCCATTTGAAACCAGCACGATATCGTTATTGCCATTGGTCACTTCAGCGCCAATCAAGTAGTCATCATCATCCAAATTAATAGCGATAATGCCCGATTTACGTGGGTTAGCAAATTCACTTAAAGCGGTTTTCTTAACGGTACCTTGTGCAGTTGCCATAAAGATAAAGTGGTTTTCGTCAAACTCTTTTACCGCCAAGATGGCGTTAATTTTTTCGCCTTCTTCAAGCGGGAACAAGTTTACGATTGGCTTACCACGGCCAATACGGCTGCCTTGCGGTACTTCATACACTTTTAACCAGTACACACGGCCACGGCTTGAGAAGCACAAGATATAGTCATGCGTATTCGCCACAAACATCTTGTCGATAAAGTCATCTTCTTTAGTTGGTGCGGCTTGCTTACCACGACCACCGCGGCGTTGCGCGCGGTATTCATCTAACGGTTGCGATTTCACATAACCCGTATGCGATAAAGTCACCACTACATCTTGCGGCGTAATTAAATCTTCTAAGTTTAAATCTTGCGCATTAACCACAATTTCACTGCGGCGTTTATCGCCAAATTGCTTACGAATTTCGGTTAATTCATCGGTAATCATGGTAGTCACGCGTGATGCATTGGCTAAAATATTTAACAAATCTGCAATCACATCCATCACTTCTTTGTACTCAGAAACGACTTTATCTTGTTCCAAGCCAGTCAAGCGTTGCAGACGCATTTGCAGAATTTCTTGCGCTTGAATATCGCTTAATTTGTAGCCATTTGGCGTTAAACCAAAATCAACCGATAAGCCTTCAGGACGTGAAGCTTCCATCGCCGCGCGTTTGAGCATTTCCTCAACAACGGGTGAACTCCATATTTTCGCCATCAAATCAATTTTGGCTTCTGGCGGTGTTGGCGCGGCTTTAATAATGGCAATCATTTCATCCACATTGGCCAACGCAACTGCTAAACCTTCTAAAATATGACCGCGTGCACGCGCTTTTTTCAACTCAAATACGGTGCGGCGCGTGATTACTTCACGTCTGTGGCGTAAAAACGCCTCTAGCATTTGTTTTAAGTTTAGCAAGCGTGGCTGACCGTCTAATAAGGCCACCATATTCATGCCAAACGTATCTTGCAGCTGAGTTTGTTTGTACAAATTATTCAGCACAACTTCAGCGATTTCGCCACGTTTAAGCTCAATCACCACGCGCATGCCCGATTTATCGGACTCATCGCGCAGGTCAGAAATACCTTCGATTTTCTTTTCGTTAACTAATTCAGCGATTTTTTCAACAAAGGTTTTTTTGTTAACTTGGTACGGTAGTTCGTCAACAATCAAAGCTTGACGGCCACCGCGCTCTAAATCTTCCACGTGTGTTCGACCGCGCATTACCACGCGTCCACGACCGGTGCGGTAACCTTCTTTTACGCCAACTGTGCCATAAATAATACCGGCGGTTGGGAAATCGGGTGCTGGCACCAATTCAATCAATTCTTCAATACCCGTTTCAGGGTCTTTTAATAGCGCAAAACAAGCGTCTAACACTTCATTAATATTGTGTGGCGGAATGTTGGTTGCCATTCCCACCGCAATACCCGAACTGCCGTTAATCAACAGATTAGGAATACGCGCTGGCATAATTAGCGGCTCATGCTCGCTGCCATCATAGTTAGGGCCGAAATCAACGGTTTCTTTATCAATATCGGCTAACAATTCATGCGCGATTTTTGACATACGGATTTCGGTATAACGCATCGCCGCCGCGTTATCGCCATCCACCGAACCAAAGTTACCTTGACCATCTACCAACATATAACGCAAGCTAAAATCCTGCGCCATACGAACGATAGTGTCATACACAGCAGTATCGCCATGCGGATGGTATTTACCAATCACATCGCCCACAATACGCGCTGATTTTTTGTAAGGTTTGTTGTAATCGTTGCTTAATTCGTGCATGGCAAACAAAACGCGTCTGTGCACTGGTTTTAAACCATCACGCACATCGGGCAACGCGCGTCCCACAATTACGCTCATGGCGTAATCAAGATACGAACGTCGCATCTCATCTTCTAAACTGATTGGCAGGGTTTCTTTAGCGAATTGATCCATTAGATTTTCCGTGAAATGTTTCGTGTAGATTGATGCATCATTGAACGCTTTTTTAAAAGCGTTTTTTTATAATTTTAATGTCAATGATTTTAACACGTTTAACTATGATAAGAAGCGTTATTAACCGCCTATATAAAAGCAATAAGTCAGCCTTGGCGTTATACCCATTAATTAGGCAAGTGACACAATTGCTTCGATTTCATCTAATACATCGCGCGGTAATTTGGCTACTTGTACAGTTGAGCGAGCTGGCGCATGGTTACCAAAAGCTTCGCCATAGATGCGATTCATTTCAACGAAGTCGTCTAAGATTTTCAAAAATACCGTGGTTTTAACCACTTTATTTAAATCAGCGCCTGCTGC
>JAYWCF010000187.1:0-4744 GCA_043780715.1 Methylotenera sp.
CACCCTACTACGCATTTATGTTTAGATTGGCTAACCAAAACCATGCCAGCGCAATCCGTTTTAGATTACGGTTGCGGCTCTGGTATTTTAGCCATTGCCGCAAAAAAATTAGGCGCGCAACACGTTGTTGGCGTGGATATTGACGATCAAGCCATTATCGCAAGCGATTACAACGCGCAGCAAAACCAAGTAGAAGTGGCATTTTTTGATGCAAATACTTTTGCACACGAAACTTTTGATATAGTGGTTGCCAATATTTTATCCAGCGCCCTTATGGTGCTGGCGCCTGTTCTAGCTAAATATTGCAAGCAAGGCGGTCAATTGGCTTTATCTGGCATCTTAGAAACGCAAACCGAAGCCTTAACAGAGCGCTACAGCGAATGGTTTATGATGGATGCGCCCGTTCAACAAGATGCTTGGATATTGCTCACCGGCACTAAACGATGAATTACATCACCTCTTGCCCCGCTTGCGAAACGCAGTTTTTATTGACGAAAGACGATTTAAAAGCGCATCGCGGCAAAGTGCAATGTGGTCAATGTCATCAAGTATTTAATGCCAAAAATCGTTTAATTGAAGTTTCGGATGATGTTCATAGCGTGGATGAATACACGGCCGCTGAACATACTGAAGACTTTGAAGAAAATACTATCAGTACAGAAATGGCTGATTTTGAAATTGAAACCCCTACCGAACAGCTTGAACCTAGCCACACAGCAGACGAAAGACCGATAAGTGCGGCGTTAAATGAAGTGTTAGAAACGGTACCGAATCTAGCTGATTTAAGTACGCAGAATGAAGCTGACAATCAAGAATTAGACGGCTCATATACTGTTAATCAGGCGATTACGCAGCAGAGTGCCGACTTTATTGCTGAAGAAGATGTGGATATTGATGCGGTGCGCGCGCCCATTTTTATTGACGATATTACCGCCGATCCTAAATTTCAGCTCACTAAGCCAAAACGTAATATTTGGTTAATACTGGCTGTTGTTTTGCTTTTAATTGTGGCGATATTGCAAAGTATTTACTTTTTGCGCTCAACAATCGCTGTTAATTATCCTCAGTTAAAGCCGCATTTAGAAGAAGCTTGTCGCCATTTAAATTGCAGCGTTAACTTGCCGCAACACCTCGATTTGCTGACTATTGACGACTCTGATATGCAGGAAAGCGATGATTATCATGACGTGATTAATTTTTCTAGCCTACTCATCAATAATGCGCGGCATGCGCAGGCCTACCCCAATATTGAGCTCACCTTAACCGATACGGACGATAAACCGGTTTTAAGAAAACTAGTTCCGCCGCAAGATTATCTTGATAGCAACGTTAATATTGCGGATGGCATGTCAGCAAATGAGGAAGTTCGCATTAACCTTGCCATTAATGTGCAAAACTTATCGGTTGCGGGTTACCGCGTTCTGCTTACGTATTGATTGCAAACTTTTATTTGAGCCAGCGCATCTAATGAAAATCATTAGTGCGTTTTAATAACATCACATACGCTGTACTTTTAACTTATCTGTATTATTCAAGTCATAGATTGTGTAGTTAATTTGAATTCAACCAACTTTAGGAGATTATTATGTGGACAACACCAGCAGCTACAGAAATGCGTTTTGGCTTTGAAGTTACAATGTACGTAATGAATAAATAAGCTTAAACGCTTAATAAAAAAAGGCACTTTCGAGTGCCTTTTTTTATTGGTAAAGCGCCTTTTTTTATGACTGTTACATTTGCGCTTTTAAATTCAATCTTAAATTTAAGCAATCATCTTCATATAATCCGAATCAATCGCTTTAATCGCATCCACAATTTTTTCTACCGTTTCTAGCCGCACAAAACTTTTACGCCAAGCAATTGCAATACGCCTAGTGGGTGCGGGGCTGGTAAAAGGGATCACCTTAATCAGCGGATTGTTAAAGCGCGCTGCTGTGGCTGAGCATGGCAAAACGGTAATGCCCAAATTAGATGCCACCATATTGCGGATGGTTTCTAGCGAATTGCCTTGCAACACCTCGCCTTTGCGCGAAAGTTCTGGGCAAGCTTGCGTTACCTGATTGCTAAAGCAATGCCCGCTATTGAGTAACAATACTTTTTCATCGGATAATTCTTCTGGATTAATGTGCTTACGCGTGGCCCAATGATGATGACTTGGTACCACTACATCAAACTCTTCTTCATAAAGCGCCTTAAATTGCAAGCCTGGCACATCGAACGGTAAGGCAATTATGGCCACATCAATCACGCCATTGCGCAATTGCGCCTCTAAATTTGCGGTTAAGTTTTCTTCTACTTCTAATGGCATATCTGGCGCGGTTTTGCGCAGTATGGGTATAATTTCAGGCAGTAAATACGGCCCTACTGAATGAATCATACCCAGCTTTAATGCGCCTTTTAGCTGATTTTTACCTAACTCGGCCAATTGTTTTATTTTGGCGGCTTCTTCTAAAATACGCGATGCTTGCTCAATAATTTTGGCGCCAATTTCGGTTGGTGTTACATCTGAACGGATGCGCTCAAAAATCATCACATTTAATTCTTGTTCAAGCTTTTTAATTCCTAAACTTAGGGCGGGCTGCGTTACAAAGCACTTTTCTGCTGCACGCCTAAAGTTGCGCTCTTGTGCCACTGCCATTACAAATTTCAGCTCAATTAATGTCATGTCTTCAATTATTTATCGTATTAAAAAAATTAATCATCCTGCGTTTATGTTACCTTGATTAATTATATTTATCAATCGCATCAATAATTACAATTTTACAAATGATGCTGAGGCCTATATATTCTCATTCACTGCTTTAATGAATATAAAGAAACGATATGAATAATTTATTTGAGGAAATCTGCCAAGCTTTTACAGAGCACTTAGCAGAGTACGCTGCAGCACAATAGTGAAGAGTAAAACATAAATAAAGGAGAAGTAAATGACAACTGACGCAAAATGCCCGTTCTCGGGTGGTGCCGATCACATCGGCATGGGTAAAGGCCCAAGAAACCACGATTGGTGGCCGAATCAACTTAAACTTAATATCCTGCACCAACAATCTGCACAATCTAACCCGATGGGTGAAAATTTTAACTACGCGGAAGAATTCAAAAAGCTAGATCTGAACGCTGTTGTCCAAGATTTGCATGCACTAATGACCGATTCACAAGATTGGTGGCCGGCGGATTATGGCCACTATGGTCCTTTCTTTATTCGTATGACCTGGCACGCCGCTGGTACTTATCGTATTTATGACGGTCGCGGTGGTGCGGGCACTGGTGCACAGCGTTTCGCGCCATTAAATAGCTGGCCAGATAACGGCAATTTGGATAAAGCACGCCGTTTGCTATGGCCTATTAAACAGAAATATGGCAACAAGCTTTCATGGTCGGATTTAGTCGTTCTTACCGGTAACGTCGCACTTGAATCCATGGGCTTTAAGACCTTTGGCTTTGCTGGTGGCCGCCCTGACATTTGGGAACCTGAGCAAGAAATTAACTGGGGTGCGGAACGTGAATGGCTGGCGACTAGCGATAAAGAGAATAGCCGTTACTCAGGTGACCGCGAGTTAGCGAATCCTTTAGCGGCGGTTCAAATGGGCTTGATTTATGTGAACCCACAAGGCCCAGATGGTAACCCTGACCCATTGGCCTCTGCGCGTGATATTCGTGAAACCTTTGCCCGTATGGCGATGAATGACGAAGAAACTGTTGCGCTTACCGCTGGTGGCCACACCTTTGGTAAATCGCACGGTGCGGCAGCTGAGAGTAATGTTGGCCGCGAACCAGAAGCGGCAGATATTGCAGAACAAGGTTTTGGTTGGACCAACAAGCACGGCACTGGCAAGGGTGGCGATGCCATTACCAGTGGCATTGAAGGTGCATGGACAGCTAACCCAATTAAATGGGATAACGGCTATTTTGATGTTTTATTAGGCTATGACTGGGAATTAACCAAAAGCCCGGCTGGTGCATGGCAGTGGAGAGCAATAAATCTACAAGAGAAGGATATGGCACCGGCTGCACATGATCCAGCTAGGAAAGAAGGCCTAACGATGACGACAGCCGATATGGCGATGCGCATGGATCCAATCTATGAGAAGATTTCCGGCCGCTTTCATCAAAACCCAGTGGCTCTTGCAGATGCATTCGCGCGCGCTTGGTTTAAGCTGACACACCGCGATATGGGCCCACGTGCTCGTTATCAAGGTTCGTTGGTGCCTAATGAAGTGTTGATCTGGCAAGACCCGATTCCTGCTGTAAACCATCCATTGGTGGACAGTCATGATGTTGCCGCACTGAAGGCGCAAATCTTGGCCTCTGGCTTAACGACGCAACAACTAGTGAGCACGGCTTGGGCTTCAGCTTCCACCTTCCGTGGTAGTGATAAACGTGGCGGCGCCAATGGTGCACGCATTCGCTTATATCCAATGAAAAATTGGCAAGCTAATCAGCCAACACAATTGGCCAATGTGCTTTCAACGTTGGAAGGCATTCAAAGTAGCTTTAATGCTGGCAGCAAGCAAGTGTCATTGGCAGACCTTATCGTGTTGGGTGGCGCGGCGGCAATTGAAGCAGCGGCTAAGCAAGCAGGCGTTAATATAAGCGTACCATTCGCGCCAGGTCGTATGGATGCTTCACAAGAGCAGACCGATGTGGAATCTTTTGCTGTGTTAGAGCCACAAGCCGATGGCTTCCGCAATTATGCGAAAAGTGGCTTAGAAGGCTATGGCGCCGAGTTGCTGATTGACAAAGC
>JAYWCF010000188.1:0-4736 GCA_043780715.1 Methylotenera sp.
ACACGATTGGTTTGCATGAGTTTTACGTCAATAGATTTAGCTGGTAAATAATCTGGATTAAAGGCATCTAAATTAAAATAGGGAAACCCAAACGCGTGCGATGAAACTTCTGCAATTTTTTCGGCCGTAATTCGTTTGCCAGCAATAATTTGGGTAATAAAAGGCACGCGTAAAGTGTTTGCTTGTGATTGTGCTAAATTGGCTTCTGTTTCAGAAAGCAATTTTTCTTGCACTAACATTCGCGCTAAACCACTTAATTTAATTGTCGTTGCATTTGCAGCCATTATCGATTGCTCACCAGTGATTATTTAATTGTTGTTTCTTTTAATCTAGTTTTTAATTAGTACTATTTAAACTATTGTAGTTAAACAATATTTTATTGTCTACAATAATGCACTGTTAGTTTTTTTTTGTAAAGTTAATGCACAAACTAAGCATTAAATTTTGTAAATTCAACCTGTTTTTACAACAACGAAAAACCTCTAATTGTATCTACGTGTAACATTATGCTTGACTTTTTACAATTTGTAACATATAAAGCGCGAAGGTGTTTGTATTTAAGTTTTTTAATTAACAATCTCTTTAAACATTGAGAAAAATGCTTAATTATTGTTGCCAATTTAATGGCTTGAATCAAACTTTTTGGGGCGCATCAGTAAGGTGCGTCTAGTATTATGTAAGGAATGTATAAATGGCATTAGGTACCGTAAAATGGTTTAACGATTCAAAAGGCTTCGGCTTTATTACGCCAGATGATGGTGGTGACGATTTGTTCGCACACTTCTCGGCAATTGTTGAAGCTGGCTATAAAAGTCTTAAAGAAGGTCAACGCGTGAGCTTCGAAGTGACTGATGGCCCAAAAGGTAAACAAGCTTCAAATATTCAAAAGGCTTAAATTTGCCTTTAATTAACAAGCTTTAAATTCAAAATGGCTCGCAATGCGAGCCATTTTTTTATACTTTTTTATGGATTTATTGCTAAGCCATATTCGCAATAATTTCATCACCAAATTCAGCCGTACCCACTTGTGTAGCGTCATCCATTTGACTCGAAAAATCGCCTGTTACGCGTTTGGCTTGAATCGCTTTTCCAACACCACTTAAAATTAAATCAGCCGCCTCAACCCAGCCCATATGGCGCAACATCATTTCGGCTGACAAAATAATAGAACTTGGATTGGCTAAATTTTTGCCTGCAATTTTAGGTGCAGTACCATGCGTGGCTTCAAACATGGCAACCGTATCGCTTAAATTGGCACCTGGCGCAATGCCAATTCCGCCTACTTGTGCGGCTAGCGCATCGCTCATATAGTCGCCGTTTAAATTGGTAGCCGTCACCACGTCATACTCGCTTGGGTGCAATAAAATCTCTTGTAAAAAAGCATCGGCGATACAGTCTTTAATCACAATGCCGTTTGGTAGCTTGCACCATGGTCCGCCATCAATTTCAACCGCGCCAAATTCTTGCTTGGCTAGTTCGTAGCCCCAATCTCTAAAGCCGCCTTCGGTAAATTTCATGATATTACCTTTGTGCGTAATGGTTACCGATTTACGATTGTTATCAATCGCGTACTGAATCGCTTTGCGAATCAAGCGTTTACTGCCATCAACAGAAACAGGTTTAATGCCAATGGCAGAGTTCTCTGGGAAGCGAATTTTTTTACGCATGCCCATATCGCTTAGAAATTGAATCACTTTGGCTACTTCATCGGTGCCAGCTGCCCATTCAATACCAGCGTAAATGTCTTCTGTATTTTCACGGAAAATCACCATATCGGTCTTTTCAGGATGTTTAACTGGGCTAGGCACGCCAGTAAAGTATTGCACTGGGCGCAAGCAAACGTATAAATCTAACTCTTGGCGAAGCGAAACATTTAATGAACGAATGCCACCGCCAACAGGCGTAGTCAGAGGGCCTTTAATAGAAATCACATAATCGCGCACGGCTTGCATGGTTTCTAGCGGCAACCAGCTATCTTTGCCTTCTTTATCTTTGCCGTAAGTTTTTACCGCTTTTTCACCCGCATACACTTCCATCCATGCGATTTTGCGTTCGCCGTTGTAGGCTTTATTCACGGCCGCATCCACCACTTTTTGCATGGGCGGCGTAATATCCACGCCTATACCATCGCCTTCAATAAATGGGATAATAGGATAGTTGGGCACGTTAAGCGAGTTGTCGGCATTGACGGTAATTTTGTCGCCAGCAGGAATAACAATCTTTGAATCCACTGTTTTTGAAACCATTACATTTCCTAACATGATAATTTTATTTAATAAACCTTTTAACGTCGTATGCCAGTTTAGTCCGCATGACCCAAAAAATGGGCAATCAGGGCATCCCACGTTAAAAGACTTTATCGATATTCCCCATGTATACGCTGCTGGTCGTTTAGACACGGATTCCGAAGGTTTACTTATTTTAACCGATGATGGCGCATTGCAACACCAATTAAGTCACCCAAAACATAAAGAAATTAAAACTTATTGGGCGCAGGTAGAAGGTGCTGCGAAGGATGCGGATTTACAGGCGTTAAGAACAGGTGTTGATTTAGGCGAATTTGTCACAAAGCCAGCTGAAGCTCGCGTGATTGAGCAACCAGCCAATCTTTGGGCGCGCATTCCGCCAATTCGTGAGCGCAAAGCGATTCCCACCACTTGGCTAGAAATTAAAATTGCCGAAGGCAAAAATCGTCAAGTACGCCGCATGACCGCTAAAATAGGCTTCCCAACATTGCGGCTAATTCGCTACGCGGTAGGAAAATACACTATAGACGACATTGAAAACGGGCAATTTAAGGTAATTAAATAAAAATTAACTATTTGAAGCCAAGTATATGAAACCAATCATTATTTTTAGATTTATTGCGCACGAAGGCCCTGGCTACTTAGGCGATTTTTTAGACGCCCAAAAAATTGCTTGGCAGCTGATTAAAGTGGATGAAAAAGAGCCGCTTCCAACATCTATTTTAGCTTACAGCGGCATTGTGCTAATGGGTGGGCCGATGAGTGTGAATGACGATTTGCCTTGGATTGCGCCGATTTTGGCATTGATTCGTGAGGCTATCAGCCACGAAATTCCTGTGCTTGGGCATTGTTTGGGCGGCCAGTTGATGAGTAAAGCGCTGGGCGCAAGCGTGACTAAAAATGCGGTAAAAGAAATTGGTTGGGGCCAAGTTTCTGTCAGCAAAAGCGACGCTGCCAAGCACTGGTTTGGCGAGATTGAAACATTTAACGCATTTCACTGGCATGGTGAAACATTTAGTCTGACAGAAGGCACTAATCATCTACTCGCCAGCCCATATTGCCAAAACCAAGCTTGGAGTTTGGGTAAGCATGTGGCTTTTCAAACGCATATTGAAATGACGCCAAACATTGTAAAAAAATGGTGCGAAGAAGGTGAGGTGGAGCTGCGCGAATCCGCCACCAGTTTTGCGGTGCAACAAGAAAATGCAATGCAGGAGAATTTAGCTGTGCACTGCTTTTTTCTGAATAAAGTGGCGGCGCAGGTTTATGGTCAGTGGATTCAAGGCTTAAAATCTGAATAAACTTTGAGTATGTTAAAATAACGGCAATTTCTACCAAGAATTTTTACAAAGTCATCATTATGTCTGGCAACACATTTGGCACTCTTTTTACCTTAACCAGCTTTGGCGAATCGCACGGCGCAGCGATTGGCGGCGTGGTCGATGGCTGTCCACCGGGTTTGAGTCTATGCGCTGAAGATTTGCAGATTGATTTAGACCGCCGCAAACCGGGCACATCGCGCCATGTCACACAGCGCCAAGAAGCGGATGCGGTTGAGATTTTATCCGGCGTATTTGAAGGCAAAACCACAGGCGCGCCAATTGGTTTGCTGATTCGCAACACCGATCAGCGCAGCCAAGATTACAGCAAAATCATGGATACGTTTAGACCTGGTCATGCCGATTACACTTATAGTCAAAAATACGGCGTGCGCGATTATCGCGGCGGCGGGCGCAGCAGTGCGCGCGAAACGGCGGTGCGTGTGGCGGCTGGCGCCATTGCCAAAAAATGGTTGTTTGAGCGTTTTGGCGTAACCGTGCGCGGCTATATGAGCCAATTGGGTGAAATTGCCATTCCATTTCAAACTTGGGATTGCGTCAATGACAACCCGTTTTTCTCACCTAATACAGAAATCCTGCCGCAATTAGAAGCCTACTTAGACAAAGTTCGTGCTGAACGTGATTCAGTTGGCGCACGTATTACGGTGGTGGCAGAAGGCGTGCCAGTAGGGTGGGGCGAGCCAGTATTTGCCCGCTTAGATGCGGATATCGCGCATGCCATGATGAGCATTAATGCCGTAAAAGGCGTGGAAATCGGCGCAGGCTTTGAATCCATCAGCCAGCGCGGTAGTGTGCATTCCGATGAAATGACGCCGCAAGGTTTTGTGACTAATCACGCAGGCGGTATTTTGGGTGGCATTTCAACTGGCCAAGAAATTCGCGTTAATGTTGCCTTAAAACCCACTTCTAGCATTCCGCAAGAACGCCGTTCGATTGATAAAAATGGCAACGCCGTTACCATGCAAACCACTGGTCGTCATGACCCGTGCGTCGGTGTGCGCGCTACGCCGATTGCAGAGGCGATGTTAGCGCTTACTTTGATGGATCATGCACTACGCCATCGCGCGCAAAACATGGATGTAAAATCGGAGACTCCTGTTATTCCCGCAAGTGTTTAACTTTGCCGATCAGCCCACACTGCGCGGCATCA
>JAYWCF010000189.1:0-4723 GCA_043780715.1 Methylotenera sp.
AGAGATTTCAATAAACGGTGATGAATTCCTAGCAGTAAGTTATATGGCAAATCGAGACATTCCTTTAGTTACTACAGCCTCTAAATGTTTATTTATACGTTCTTTCATTATTATTCTCATTTTTTAATAATTTCACGACTGTTTTACAAATTTCAAAAGGCTCCTAAGGGCAAGCTTTTGGACCGAGTTTATTTGTTGTTTAATATAAATTACAGGTTTAATGAAAAATATATAGTGACGTAAAAAAACCTACTCATTTCTGAATAGGCTCTTGTGCTGAAGCAGTTAAATTAAGTTTATCAACATTCTTTTCATCTTTAATTAATACTGTGTCAATTATCTCAATTGGTAAGCCAGCTCGCATCATTAAACATTTCGCAGCTTCTAAACCTTTAAGCTTATTCATAATCAACCCTTTACTAACAATATTGGTATGTTGGACGCTATATATTCGTGTAGTCATATAACTCTTTCAATATGCAATTTGTTTTGTAGATGTCAAACGCATAAATTGGTATGTAATTTGAAATTGTATTGTTACTGTTTAAAATATGAGTATCTGTTGGTTACCGCACATAAGTAGAGGAAATAAAAAAAGTTTGTGAATATCTATTTGGCTTATTTCTTATCGCGCCTCAAATATTCCCAACCTATGCTGTTAATTAACCATTAATGATATTGCTTGAATATATATACTAGCGTGTAATAAAATTAAACGATAAAAACGAAAAATTTAAATAAAAATTCGGTTAAGAAAACTTATTTGGGGGTATAAATGGGGGTATAAACTATATTAATTTTAATTAAACACAGCTTTTATATGGCTTTAAGGCAATGATTCGTAAGAGGCTCGCCCTCCAAAAACTATTCAACTTAAAAAGCTTTTATTGAATAGGGTGTCGCTCTGTTTCGCTTTACCCTCTTAAAACTCACCTTAATTTTCTTAAAATTTTTTAACAAAACAGCCTATCAAATTTTATGGGTAAATTTTTGTTTGAAACTACTTTTCCCTTGTTAAAGATTCTATTTGCTCGAATCTATGATTTATTTAGACTGTAATAAGAAGTAATGGTGAATTCCAATATTTCTAAACTTTTTTAAATTTAAATCATTATTAGGCTAAACGGCTCATGCTTTGTCACCTTAGCAACATTTAACTTGTTTATATTCTTCGTTGTTATTTAAGAAATCACGATTAATTATTAATCTAGTTTGGGGAAGCATATGGGAATTAAACAAAATAGTTTGGCGTTATTTTTGGCAAGTACAGCCTTATTTGCCAATCAAGTATTAGCGGAAGAGTTGATTGTAAATGGCGGTTTTGAAATCTTAGGAGCCGACGAATATGATATTTCAGGTTGGAATAGTGCAGAAATGGGCGCTTTAGGTTCTGTATTATTAGAAAACGATGGCTTAACAAATGCTAGCGGCCGTAATACAGTTGGTGCTTTATCTGGCGCTAATTATGCATTATTGGATGCGTTCACCACAAGCAACCAAGCATTATCGCAAGGTTTTACCACAGGCGCAGTAAGCGCTGCCACGCTTTCTTTTAGCATGTTTATTAATAATCAAAGTATAAATGGCACACAGATTAGTCCTGCTGGGCTAGATTATACGGTTCAAGAAGCTAATCAACATGTGCGTGTAGATATTTTAAATTCAGGTGCAAATCCATTTTCTACAGCCACGGCTGATATTGCGCAAAGCTTTTATGTGGGCGGTTCTAACGGTACCAGCATGATTGGCGGCGATGTAGCTAATCCATATGTTAATTACGTATTTAATGTGTCACCACTATTTGTTACAGGCGGTACATACACATTACGTTTTGCTAGCGTTGCCAACGAAGGCCAAATGCAATTTGGTATTGATAACGTGAGTTTACAAGTAACTCCTGTGCCAGAAGCCGATACTTCAGCCATGTTGTTGGCTGGGTTAGGTTTAATCGGTTTTATTGCGCGCCGTCGTCAAGTTGTTTAATTAAATTTACTACAATATTATTTACTAAGGATAAAAATGAAATCACTTTCACTTAAAGCAAGCGCACTGGCGGCATTAATGGTTTTAGGCGTGCCAGTTTCTTATGCAGAAGATGCAGCCGATTGGACATTAGATGGTCAAACGGCTTTGGCAAATGCAAAAAAACTTTTCCCTAATGCAAAAAAAGCTAAAAACATTATCTTGTTTGTGGGCGATGGCATGGGCGTTTCTACCGTTACAGCAGCGCGTATTTTTGAAGGCCAAATGAAGGGCATTGATGGCGAGCGTAATTTATTGTCATTTGAAAAATTACCTTACGTGGCCATGTCTAAAACATATTCTGCTAATCAACAAACAGCAGATTCAGCACCTACCATGACAGCGATGGTCACCGGTGTTAAAACAAATGATGGTGTGTTGTCTGTGGATCAATCAGTTAATAATGGAGATTCAGACAATGCGTTAATTCAAGCAAATCGTTTAACCACCATTTTAGAAATGGCCGAAATAAATGGTCTTTCTACTGGTGTTGTTTCAACCGCACGTATCACACATGCTACGCCAGCGGCAACTTATGCGCACACATCAACACGCGATTGGGAAACAAAAACAGCTACGGCGCCAGCAGCCGGCGTTGCAGATATTGCCGCACAAGCCATTGATAACTTTGGTGCGGGCGGTGTTGGTGATGGCATGGAAGTATTTTTAGGAGGTGGCCGTACAAAGTTCTTACCAAACACAGTCAATGACCCAGAAGATGCTGGTAAAAAAGGTGAACGCACCGATGGTCGCAACTTAATTACTGAATTTCAAACTAAATTTGATGCCGATTTTGTGTGGAATAAAGCGCAATTTGATGCGTTTAATGCGGCTGGTTCTAAGCGTTTAATTGGTTTGTTTGAGCGTTCACACATGGAATTTGAATATGATCGCCCGAACGACACTGGCAAAGAACCAAGCTTGGCAGAAATGACGGACAAAGCCATTGATGTATTGCAGAAGAACAAAAAAGGTTTCTTTTTAATGGTAGAAGCTGGTCGTATTGACCATGGTCATCATGCTGGTAATGCGTATCGCGCTTTATCAGACACGGTTGCGTTAAGCGATGCCGTTAAAAAAGCGCTTGAAAAAGTGGATTTAAGCGATACCTTGGTGATTGTGACGGCTGACCATAGCCACACCATGACAATGGCTGGCTACCCAGCACGCGGCAACCCAGTGTTAGGAAAAGTGGTTAATCCAGGTGAAACAGCATTTGCATTAGCAGAAGATGGCAAGCCTTATACAACCATTTCTTACGCCAACGGTAAGGGCTATCATGTTGGCGCGCCGGGTGAAGCGGTGTATACATTGCCAACTGCCGCTGGCCGTGTTGAGGACATGACTAATGTTGACACAACAAACCCTGATTTCCACCAAGAAGCCTTAGTGCCAGCGGGTTCTGAAACGCATGCAGCAGAAGATGTGCAAATTTTTGCAGGTGGCCCAAAAGCGCATTTATTCCATGGTGTGCAAGAGCAAAGCTACATTTTCCACGTAATGAAAGATGCATTTGGTTTTAAATAAGGCGGTTTAATCAAACTGACTTTTTAGGTCATTAAGATAGGGTGATGCTGATTTTCGGCATCACCCTGTTTTTTATGGGCGATAAATTAGAGGATATGACATGGCTACAAAAATTCGTTATATGCTGGCTTTAGCCAGCTTGTTGAGTTCTGGTTTTTTAGGTTTTAGTACACCAATTGCAAATGCTGGAAGCGCCGCTGAAGATACAGCATTAACCACCTTAAACGCACAATTTGAAACGACACAATGCGCGCGACCATGCAAAAAAGCGCTTAAACATGCTTGGTGGATGTGGCGTACACCAGAAAAAGTTGAGCTAAGAAAAGCGCAATCAGCTAACAGCGAGTTATGGCAATTGCAGCCAGATAAATCCATTAATTATGCGTTTTTAATGCACGATGAAAAAAAGCTAATTGAATATTCAGATGTAGATTTGAAAATGCTGAATCAAGCGATGGATGCTAAAAAGTGGGAAGCATTAACCAAGTTGGTGACGCAAAAAGAGCTAGATGGCATGCAAAAAAAAGCACTTAAAAAGCAGTATCAAGGTTTAAGCTTAACCCAATATGATGGCAAATTAAACGGTGTTGAAACGCATATTACTTGGGTGCCAGCCCTGCAAATACCGTTAACAATGCGTTATGTGTACCCTAAACATCAAGTATCGATGACTTTGCTAAGCCATAACGCGCCGCCAGCCACTTTAACGGCTACAACAGAGCAAACCTTGCTGAGTTATGACCGTATTGATTACACCGATATTGGGGATATGGAACACGCGGCTAGCGCCAAAGAATGGCTTTCTAAAGCAACCGATGCGCCAGGATTAAATTCGCATCAACATCATCATTAATTTTATTATTTAGCATAAATTTCAGTTAACTTTGAATTGGTTTTGACTTAAATATGACAAATTAACTACACGTTTATATAGTCCGTTCGGACTATATAAACGGACTCGTTATTCATCTGCCCGCAACTTCAATCATGCATTCTCACAACTGTTAACAAACGTTAACGTTAATGATTGAAAGGGTCGAATAAGTGAATTTTTTTGCTGAATACAACGCACGATTCAATCGCTATTTATCCCAATTTTTGTCCAATCATCTTGTTGGTATTTATTCTGTATTTAAAAATAATCCAAAACCGTTTTCATATCATTCACTCGCTT
>JAYWCF010000190.1:0-4719 GCA_043780715.1 Methylotenera sp.
TCTACCCACTAAATTTTTCTCTGGCACAAAGCCCCACACGCGGCTATCTGCGCTGTTGTCACGGTTATCGCCCATCGCAAAATAATTGCCTTCTGGCACAGTAATTGTTTCACCTGCCTGCAATTTTGCGCCTGGCGCATCATCATTATACTGGTTAGGGATATCATGAATCAAAATATCATGTTGCACTTCACCCAGCTGCTCTTTTGAACGGCGCGCGCTAATAATATTAGCGCCTTGCATTTCATATTCGTAGTTATCTTCAAACTTTACATCCAATATTTTTCCGTTAATTATCAAATGCTTATCTTGATATTGAATTTTATCGCCTGGCAAACCCACCACGCGCTTAATATAATCAATGGTAGGCTCTGGCGGATAATGAAATACAAACACATCGCCGCGTTTAGGGTGGCTGGTTTCAAAAAAAGTATTATTCAAAATCGGCACACGTAAGCCGTAGGTAAATTTATTCACTAAAATATAATCGCCCGCCAACAAGGTTGGCATCATCGAGCCAGATGGAATTTTGAAAGGTTCCACCAAAAATGAGCGCAGCGTGAACACCAACAAAATCACAGGAAAAAAGCTTTTGGCGTATTCTACATACCAAGGCTCTTCTCTACCAACAAGGCGATTTTTACGCAGCACCAAAATATCTAGCAACCAAATAAAGCCTGTGACTACCAGTATTACCACCATAAATAACGCAAAATACATACTTAACCTTTATGTTTACTTGTTTGTTTACTTATCTTCAACACGCAAAATCGCTAAAAACGCTTCTTGTGGAATTTCCACATTACCCACTTGTTTCATGCGTTTTTTGCCTTCTTTTTGCTTATCCAGCAATTTGCGTTTACGCGACACATCACCGCCATAACATTTAGCAATCACGTTTTTACGCATGGCTTTTACCGTTTCGCGCGCAATAATATTTGCACCAATTGACGCCTGAATGGCAACATCAAACATTTGACGCGGAATCAGCTCGCGCATTTTTGCGGCCACATCGCGGCCACGGCGCACACTATTTTCTCTGTGCACAATCAAACTTAGCGCATCCACTCGCTCGCCGTTGACCATAATATCAAGCTTTACCAAATCTGCGGCACGAAACTCTAAAAATTCGTAATCCATACTGGCATAGCCGCGCGAAACCGATTTTAATTTATCAAAAAAGTCTAACACTACTTCATTTAGCGGCATTTCGTAACTTAACATGACTTGCCGGCCCATATATTGCATGTTTTTTTGAATGCCGCGTTTACCGTTACACAGCGTCATCACAGGGCCGACGTAATCTTGCGGCATCAACAAATTCACATTAATCACAGGCTCGCGCGTTTCTTCAATACGCGATGGCTCTGGTAAGCGCGATGGATTCTCAATTTGTACCACCGATCCATCTTTAAGCAATAGCTCGTAAACAACCGTTGGCGCGGTGGTGATCAATTCCATGTCGTACTCGCGCTCTAGGCGCTCTTGCACAATTTCCATGTGCAACAAGCCTAAAAAGCCGCATCTAAAACCAAAACCTAGCGCGGTTGAATTTTCAGGCTCAAATAACAGCGAAGCATCGTTCAAACTCAGTTTTTCTAATGCAGTTCTAAGCGCCTCAAATTGGTTCGATTCCACAGGATACAACCCTGCAAACACTTGTGGCTTGACCTCTTTAAAGCCTGCTAAAGCCTCCGTTGCAGGCCTATCAGTGTGCGTCACCGTATCGCCAACTTTGGCATCATCTAGCGATTTTATACCTGCAATTACAAAACCTACTTCGCCTGCCGAAAGTGCTGTTTTTTGAAGCGATTTTGGCGTAAATACGCCGACTTGCTCGCACAAATGTTGCGCGCCAGTCGCCATCAAGCGGATTTTTTCTTTGGGTTTTAGCACACCATCAATCACGCGCACCAACATGACTACGCCAACATAATTATCAAACCAAGCGTCAATTACCAATGCCTTAAGAGGTCCATCGATATTGCCTTTAGGCGGTGGCACTTTTTTAATGACCGCTTCCAGCACATCACGCACACCTAAGCCGGTCTTGGCTGAACACAGCACTGCGTCACTCGCGTCAACACCAATCACGTCTTCAATTTCTTGTTTTACACGTTCTGGGTCGGCACTTGGTAAATCAATTTTATTTAAAACGGCGGTAACTTCTACACCTAAATCCAGCGCGGTATAGCAATTAGCCACGCTTTGCGCCTCAACGCCTTGCGAAGCATCAACCACCAGCAGCGCACCTTCGCAGGCAGAAAGGCTACGCGAAACTTCGTAGCTAAAATCCACATGGCCAGGCGTATCAATCAGGTTAAGCTGATAAATTTGACCATCATCCGCTTTGTATTCTAGCGCTGCTGTTTGCGCCTTAATGGTAATGCCGCGCTCGCGCTCAATATCCATTGAATCAAGCACTTGCGCTTCCATTTCGCGATCTTCCAAGCCACCACAGAGATGAATAATGCGGTCAGCCAGCGTTGATTTACCGTGATCGATGTGCGCGATGATGGAGAAGTTACGGATATTTTTCATGGTTACTTAAGACTTTTACAAACAATAAGTTAAGCTATACAAACAAATAGGACGCTAAAAGCGCCCTTTTTCAATAGTCGTGATTTTACTACAAATGCTTGATTAGGTTGTAATTAGTTATCGGTATTAACACTACAATTATGCGTCTTCGCCCTGAATATCATCATTGCCAGCATGTTTTTTAAGCACGCGAAACAGCACATAACCACCAATTAACAATAGCGCAAATGGCCCAAACCACAGCAATGCGGTTTCGTTATTAACTGGCGGGCGATAGCGCACAAAGTCACCATAACGCGCCACAAGATAATCCACCACTTCTTGGTCACTTTTGCCTGCGTGCATTTGCACGCGAATTTCTTTGCGTAAATCTTCGGCCAGCGGCGCGCTAGAATCTGCTAGCGTAGTGTTTTGGCAAACCAAACAGCGTAGCTCGCTCGACATGGCTTTTAAGCGCGCTTCAATAACTGGATCGTCAGCCAGTGGCTTGGCATCACCTGCAAAAGCCGCGTTGGCTAATAGTAAAAATAAAATAAATAGCTTTTTCATTTTGTCAGGCCTTTATTTTTGTAGCGCTCTTACCAATGGCAAAATTTTGCTAAAAAACGCTTCTTCGGTAATCGGACCAATTTGTTTGTAGCGAATAATGCCTGCTTTATCAATTACATAGGTTTCTGGCACGCCGTACACGCCGTAATCAATGCCAATTTTCCCATCCACATCAGTCGCAATTTTTTTGTAAGGATTGCCGTTGGCGTCAATCACCGCTTGCGCCTCTTGGTCTGTATCTTTGTAGTCCAGTCCATAGGTGTCAACAATGCCCGTTTTGGCGATTGCTACTAACACGGGATGCTCATCGCGGCAAGCCGCGCACCAAGATGCCCACACGTTAAGCAACCAAACCTTGCCTTTTAAATCGGCGGTATTAAAGGTTTTGCCAGACTCACTCAAAATGGGCGCAATAAACGCTGGCGCAGGCTTGCCGACTAAGGGCGAAGGCACTTCGTGCGGATCTAAAAATAAGCCTTTAAATAAAAATCCAACTGCTACAAAAAATAATACCAGCGGAATTAAAAACTTGGCAGTTCTATTCATTTAAATATCCAAAAGATTGCTGACCGATCATGCAGAAAATGCTTCATGCGCTTCGCCCACTTTTAAATCTTGGCCTGCCTTTTTATTGCGAATGCGATAGCGTTTATCGGCCAGCGCGCAAAAACCACCCAAGGCCATTATAATCGCGCCTGCCCATATCCACTGTACAAAAGGCTTAATGTAAATACGCACGCTCCACGCACCATTTTCTAACGGTTCGCCCAGTGATATATATAAGTCTTTTACCAAGCCAGGCTTGATATCAGCCTCGGTCATTACCGAGCCTTGCACAGGATAAAAACGTTTTTCTGGGTGCAATACTGCCATTTGTTTGCCATTACTGGTCACCGTAAAAGTGCCTTGCGCAGATTCGTAATTAGGCCCTTGAATCTTAGCAACACCATTAAACTTAAAATCTAAATTGCCAATTTTAGCCACGTCGTTTTTATCCATACGCAAATCTTCTTCAGACTCGTAACCTTTTACCAAAGTCACGCCTAAAACAAACACGCCAATACCTAAGTGCGCCAGCAACATGCCGTAAAACGCCAAAGGAATGCCTTTTAGATTTTCGACCAAGTTTGGGGAAGCGATTTGTCGCGATTTAATGCGATTGGTAAGTAAAATCAAGGTTGTGCTACCAACCCAAAACGCCATAAAAACGCCAACGGCCACCATTAAGCTAAGCTTGCCCATTAGCATTGGCACGAGCGCCGCCGAGATAATGCTAATCACCGCCGCTACTTTCAAGCGCGTGCCAATTTCTGGCAAACTGGCTTTTTTCCATTTGGCTAATGGCCCTAAACCCATTAAAAATAATCCTGGCGCCATAATTGCCACAAAAACGGCATCAAAATACGGCGGGCCAACTGATATTTTACCTGCGCCAAGTGCGTCCATTAGTAGCGGGTACATCGTACCAAGCAGCACAGAACCTGCCGCGGCAACCAGCACCACATTGTTGGCTAGCAGCATGGATTCGCGAGAAACCACGTCAAATTTCTCGCCCAAACCAACCTTAGGTGCGCGCCAAGCAAATAGTAGTAATGCGCCGCCGATCACCACCACCAAATACAACAGAAT
>JAYWCF010000191.1:0-4703 GCA_043780715.1 Methylotenera sp.
ATACTTAAATTCTTCTGATAATAATAATTGCGCGCCACTAATCACTACTTCGCTGTCCGCATCAATGCCCTTGTTAAACCAACCTGCATCAATTTCAGTATCGGTCGAAATGGGTTTTCGCACAAAGCCATTTATTGTACTTTTGCTATCTGCCTCTTTGTTTGTAGCCTGTTTAAAGTAAGCCCAAGGCTTGCCTGCATACCAAACCACGGCATTGCTAGGAATAATAATGCCCTTGGTTTCATTACCTGCAATTGGGTCTACCTCAACATTCACGCGCATGCCAATGCGTAACAAGTTGGCAGGTGCGCTGTAGTAAAAAGTATTGCCAAAACCATTGCTGTCACTGTTGGTGGCAGCGGATACGTATACAGCGGAAATGGGCTTAAAGTTTTCAGTTAGTGGCGTGATTTTAATGGTGGAATTTTTGAGTGGAGAAACGGCGTTTAACGGTAAACTAATTTGCACTAACACATTGCTTTTAGTTAACAAGCCAGCCAAATTGGAGCTTAAATTATCACTAAAGGCAATTTTTGCTAACTCTTTACCCCACTGCAATTCAACCGTTGTTTGCAAGTTTTTAAGTTGTAATTGAGTGGCATTAATAGTGTTTTTATCAGCATTGACAGCGGCAAGTGATTCTTGTAAGGCCAAATCGGACACATTTTTATCATCATCATTAAGCGTTTTAAGACGTTGATATTGTTGTTTCTTTTGCGCACTTCCAGTGACTGCCTGTTGGATGTTTGATTGCAACTGAATATATTGCGCCTTTGCTTCAATCAGTTTGTCAATGGATACCACGTGACCAAAACTTTTAATTTCACCCTGAAAGTTCGCGCTAGCTACTTTTGCGGTTAGTATGCCGCTATTTTTTTGCGTAGCAGTTGGTAATGTGACCACATTATTGCCTTGTTTTTCAGTTACGCGGCTTGGACTTTCAATTTCTTTTTGCTGCTCTGCGCGGTAAGCTTCGTATTCGTCTTGACCGTAAAAAATCAATACCCAAAACAGCGTTACTATTAAGATTGCTTGTGACACCACAATAATCGTATATTTTTTATTCATGGACATACTTCTGTCTATTGGCTGCGTTGTTTGTTTCATCAAATAAAGGGCGCTGCATTAAGTTTTCGATATGATTGGCGGCTTTAAGGCAATTAAATTGTAAGCGCACTAATTGTTGTTCTGTAAGCAGTTGATACAGGTTATTTTGCGACAATGTTAAACGGTCCGTTAATCCGACATCGAATTGTTTTTGCAAATTTTTCTGCAGATTAAGCTGCATGTCCAGTTGCCTTTGCGTTTGCTGCATTTGTTGCAGGCTAGATTGGTAACTAGCAATGGCACTATTTAAATCGCCGATGATACTGGATTGCAGCGCTTCAAATTGTGCGCCTTCTATTTCACGTAAATTGGTTGCTTCTGCAATCAATGTTTGATTTTTTTTTAGTAGCTTAAGCAAGCTACTAAAACCCAGTGACCAAATTTTGTCACCATATTCATAAACGTAGCCGGGCGATAAAACAATATCGGGTGTTTGTTTGGCGACTTCTAATTTAATTTTAGCCTCAGCTGCGGCATACTTGGCTAAGCTACGGCGAATATCCAAACGATTAAGTAGCGCATTTTGTTGCAGTACTTGTAGTTGATTTCCAGAAGCAATCAGACTGGATTGCTGTTTTAAAACATCATCAAGCGCAATCTGTTTAATAGCGATCGCGTTATTTTGGTCATTGTTTACCCCAATATCGGCGGCCAAGGCGGCTTTAATTTCAGCCAATTGAGTGGAAAGCATTTGCAAAGTGATTTGCGATTTTTGTTGCAGCAATTTGGCATCACTTGCGCTATTGTTGCCAACCAAGCCAGTAGCAACGCGCTTTTCCAACATGCTCACAATGTTGGTATGTAATTTTAACTCAAGCGTTAATAGCTGCTGTAACGCCAAATTTTCATGAAAATCAATTAAATCTTTGGCAATTTGGCTACGCAATTGCCATGCCGTTTCGGCTACCGAAATTTGCGCTGCATCGCGCAAGTGCTCTGCTTCTTCTACCTGAATTTCGCGCTTATGATTGGTAACGATCGGAATCGACACATCTAAACCATACGAGAAAGGGTTTATATCACCATTAGCGCGGTTGCTTCGTGCCGCGATTGCATTAATTGTGGGAGTTTGACGTTGATTTGCCGTGTTGATGGCAGTATTAGCCAACGCCAACTGTGCTTTAGCCACGTCTAGTTTAGGGTTAAAGTATAAAGCTGCCAGTGTTAATTCATTTAAGTCCCATAGTCGAATCGGCCACTCAGAAATTACATAACCCTGCTGAATCAAATAAGCTTTAAACGCATCATCTGATAAATTTTTAATTAAAATTTTAGTGCTTAGTTGATTGATGTCTATTGGCTTAGCTACGTATTTTTCTTTGGCACAACTGACTGTAAACCCACAAAAAATGAGCAGCATGCTGATTAGCTGTATTTTTTGCAGAGTTTTCATAGAAAAAGGGATGTGAAATAGGCGGTTGCAGAATCAAAAAATGCATCAGTAGATGGCATTAATTTAAAATTTAGGCATCTATGGTCGCGTGCACGGCACCTAATGCATCTTGCAAAGTTTCTTCTGATAATTTATTGATGGTTGTTGCCAGTAAATCTGCCGCTTCTACGGTGCGAATCGGCAAATCGTGGGTATTTAATTCGGCGATTAAACCAGTGGCCGCGCCTGCAATAATTAAAAGCGTATCACGCTCTTTCATTAACAGTTCTAATTCGGCGCGTAGCATATTGTTTTCGGCGGTGAAGGATGAGCTTTGCATGGATCTTACTTTCTTGTAAATTAGCTAACATCTTGCAATTTGTGGTGCTTGCTTGTCAATCAACTTATGCGCTTTGCGATAATATTTGTCATATAACAATAATTAACTGCGACTTTCTCTTATCAAACCTGCATAAAATAAGATACAATACGCATCTTGTTGATTTGGCACTGTTCAAATTAACATTTAGGAACACCTGCGAGAGTGGCGGAATTGGTAGACGCACTGGATTTAGGTTCCAGCGCTGTAAGGCGTGAGAGTTCGAGTCTCTCCTTTCGCACCAAATAAGTTTTAAATCCCCTTTGAATACCGTATACATTTGCTTATTTATAAGTGATGTATGCGTGTGTTTAATGTCTATGTGTACACTGCTTAAACTTTAATCTAGCTAATTTTCAATTAGATTGTTTTAAGCCAAGATTAAATGTACGTTATTATGCAAAGCTAATTTGCTTCAATAATAAAAACTTTTTAACTTGATTTATACGCGCTATGTCACGCCCAGCTATTGCTCATATTCGTTTAGATGCCTTTAGGCACAACTACCGTGTTGCCAAGCAGCAGCATGGCGGTTACGCGCTTGCCGTTGTTAAAGCTAACGCTTATGGCCATGGCGCCATACCCTGTGCAAAAGCCATTGCCAATGAGGCCGATGGCTTTGCTGTTGCTTGCTTAGAAGAGGCGTTAGAGCTACGCCAAGCCGGTATTCAAAATCCTATTCTATTATTAGAAGGTTTTTTTGAGGTGGCCGAGTTAGCCGAAATTGTGTCTAACAATTTATGGCTGGTGGTGCATGCAGAATGGCAAGTCAACCAATTGCTGGCAAGCAAGCTAGCTAAGCCAGTGCAAGCTTGGCTAAAGCTGGATTCAGGCATGCATAGGGTAGGCTTGTCACCAGAGCTATATATCAAGGCGTTTGAACGGCTTAATCAGCATATTAATGTTGCAAAAATTGTGCATATGAGCCACTTTGCCAATGCTGACAATTTAAATTCATCGCATACTTTGCAACAATTGGCCTTGTTCCAGCACACAACGCAATCGGCAACAAATCATTCCTCACTAGATATTAGTTTAGCTAACTCTGCCGCTTTGCTTGGTTGGCCGCTAGTATTTGCTCAACAGCAAATACACTGGTCACGCCCTGGTATTATGCTGTATGGCGCGCACCCAATCGACACGCATTTGCCCAATCAAATCCTGCGCCCTGTGATGCAATTAAACTCTCAAATTATTTCCATACAGCGCATTCAAAAGGGTGATTCAATTGGCTATGGCAGTATATTTACCGCCGCGCGCGATACGCTGGTGGGCGTAGTGGCTTGTGGTTATGCTGATGGCTATCCAAGGTCTGCCGTTGGCGCTCCAGTAGCGGTTAAAGGGCAAATCACAAAAGTCATCGGTCGTGTATCCATGGATATGTTAATGGTTGATTTAACCGATATTAGCGCCGCTAATGTTGGCAATACCGTTGAGCTTTGGGGCGACCAAGTGCCAGCAAATGCCGTAGCTAGTGCCGCAGGAACCATTGCATACGAATTGTTTTGCAACGTTAAGCGCGTACAATTTAATTATTCAGATACAAATTAGTTAGATGCAGATTCAATAATATAACTTTTCAAAAAAGGTGTTCATATGCAAGTGATTCAAACCCCCCACGCCCCAGCAGCTATTGGTCCGTATTCGCAAGCCATGGTAGTTGGTAATTTATTGTTTACCTCAGGCCAAATTGCGCTACGCCCAGATGGCACATTAAACAATGGCGATATTGTGGTGCAAACAACACAAGTATTGGCTAACCTAAAAGCGGTAATTGAAGCAGCAGGCGCTGATTTAAATAAAGTGGTTAAAACCACGGTATTTTTGAAAAACTTAGACGACTTC
>JAYWCF010000192.1:0-4682 GCA_043780715.1 Methylotenera sp.
TTTTGCCGCGGTTTCAAGCGCTGAACCCATGCCGAGTTGCTGACCAACTGTCACTAATTGTTTAGATTGAATAGCAGTTGATTGATACACCTCACCTACAACGGCGACAACAGTGGCCTGCGCAGGTGATTGCTTAAGCATAGACAAAGGTACACGTAACTTACTGCCAATAGGTATGCGATAAGGATTTTGAATGTGATTCAATTGCTGCAATACGCGCCACTCTTGAGGTTCAATCAGATGGCGTTTAGCAAAATGAATTAACGTATCTTTTGGACGTACGCTATAAACCCAATCTGGCCCAGTTTCGGCAGCCAGCAAGGGTTGATAGCATGGCGGCACCAACAGTGCCAACAATACCATCTTTCGAATGATAAGATTTGGGCTTGGCACAACCGTTTTTAGATTTCTTGAGGTCATTTTAGCTCTACTCCAGACATGTGGCGATGAATAGTTAAATCAAACGCTCTAAGCGATAACCTTGATGATAAACAGAAATCAACCGCCATCCGTATTGTGGCAACAAATGCAATTTATTACGTAAATGGCTGACATGCACATCAATCGTACGTGTATCGATATCGGGCGTTGTGCCCCATACCACTTTGGTTAAATGCGCGCGTGACAGCAATACATCAACACGACTAAAAAAGTACAAAGCAAGCTCTGTCTCTTTTTCGGTCAACTTAACCTGATTACTTAAAATCGAAAATTTACGTTTAGCAAAATCCACTAACAAATGGCCGTAATCTTCAAAATCAACGGTTACTTTTTGTGGATTTGCCCTACGATGCAGGGCTTTAATTCTGGCATTTAAAATATTAATGCTAGGTGGTTTGACAATGTAATCATCCGCACCGGCTTCTATCATTTGCACAATGTCTTCTTCTGCATCGCGTGCTGTTAAAAATATAACAGGCGGAATGTTGCCTCTTAATTTTAGGCTGGACAGCACTTCTGGCCCGCTCATATCAGGCAACTCCCAGTCAAAAAGGCATAAATCAAATGTTTCACTGGCCACTGCTTTTAAGCATTCGCGTCCAGTTAAAAAGTGCTGTACCTCATGCCCAGGCGCACTTAAAGCAGTAATTTTTTCATCTGCAAAGTTTTGGTTATCTTCTAAAAACGCTATTTTCATCGCTAGCCTTTGGTGAGTGGCTTTTTAGCCATCATTTTGTATTAATAGTTGTGTGAACGCATGAACAAATAAACTAGCTACCGTTAAATCGGCACTTGTACCAGGATTAAGCTGTTTCTGCTTCAATTCATTATCCCATGCCAGCAACTTAGCTTGATATAGCTTGGGGTTACCTGAAATGTTAAATATTGTTAAATGCTCTTTTGCCTGATGCTGAATATCACTTGCAATCGCTTCGCCGTATTTACGCGCGAGATGAGAATCGGGAAAAATCGCTAAAAAAGTTAAGTACACTTGCGTGGTTAACCATGCCGGATTTTTGTCCTCAGCAGACGTTTGCAATATAGGTAATGCCAAATTGAAGATGGCGTCAAAATTATTATTGTATTGTGCTGCAATCGTATCGCGCCAAGCGGCAGTTTGCATGGCTTGCAGCAAGGTGCAATCGGCAGGTTGTTGCACATCGTGTTCGTTTACCGAACCCAAACCAGCCGGTTTGGCCAGATTAATGGCTTCAAAAGTTAAGTGGGCGTCATCAATCGTGGTGTGTTGCAGCACATATTTTAAACGGCTTAATAAGTCATCTTGGCTTATTAATGGCTCATCATTAATCATCAATACCGCATGCACTATGGGTGCACACAGTAAGATAATGCCTAAATTGGTGTTGCAAGCGACTGCTTTTTGGGTGGCTTGCACACTGTGCAAAATACGCTGGCCTAAGGTTAAATCGGGCAACGCTATTACATTGGCTACTGCTTCTGCACTTTGAATAAAGTCGTTAACAGTCATGCCATGACCATCTGCAAAAATATGCACATTGCCTGGCTTTAAAGCTTCTAGCTCAGCAAGACAAGCCGTCTTAAAAAGCTGGCTTACTTGTTTGTGCATGATTTGTGTCATGGGCTGTGCCAATCTACACGTTAATAACGGTATATTATGCCTAAACTATGAAAGTTTAAAGTAGCTTAAACAATCATTTACTAATGCTTGTGCAATATTAGTTTTGGCCACACTTTGCAGGCCATGCCAAGCAGGTATGCTATTCACTTCTAACACATGCAATACGCCATCATCATCACGGATAATATCCACGCCACAGTAGGCAATATCCAATGTTTTAGCGGCTTGCACGGCCAATTCCAATATATCAGCCGTGTCTGTTGATTCGCATACTGCGCCTTGCGCCACATTATGCAGCCAGCCTTCGCCGCTGCGGCGCATGGCAGCAATTGCAGTGTTATTGACCACAAATACACGGTAATCATGCGCGGCTTTAATAAAAGCTTGTAGATAAAAAACGCCATCTACATGCTTATCCATTGGCACAGGTAGCGGCCCATTAACCAAGCGCACACCCTGCCCTTGCGAACCAAATAGCGGCTTAATGATTAATTGAGGATGCTGATTGATGATTTCATGTGCCATTTGACGCGATTCGCATACCCATGTGGGCGGCGTTTTAATGCCCGCTTGATGCAGTAAAAAGCTGGTCATGGCTTTATCAACCGTACGCTCAATCGCTTTGGCGTCGTTATATATCAACACGCCCTGCATTTTTAGCATATGCAATATATTTAAGCGGGTAGTGATTTGTTGCAAAGTGCCGCCAGCAATGCCGCGCACAAAAGCCATTTTGGGCAATTCATCAAAATGTGGGATTTGAATGCGTGGCGATTGTTGCGATAAATCAATCACGCAATCTCTTAATGAAACAAAAACCGCATCTACACCGCGATTGGCGAAAGCTTGCGTTAATTGCGCGCCATGCCAGCCACCTTTGGTGTCCACTTCATCGGTAAATATGGCGATACGCATTGAGTGCGTTTAAGCGCCAAATGATTGATTGAGTAATGCCTCATTAAATGCGCCTGCAAAAAAGCTATTGCCGCTGCTTAAATTGGTAATAGTGACTTTTGCGGGAGAAAATAACAGTGGGTCAATTTGATAAAAATCCATATTTACCGCTTTAAAAATATCCGCAAATGGCTTGCCATAATCTTTTGAGGCGCAACTTGGCAAATCTAACGATAATTGCTTAGCCGCGTCATCGCTGCATTGCACAAATAATTGCACAAATCCACCCAATAAAATCGCATCATTGGTGCGGCCCATGCCGGTTAAAAAATCGGGGCTTGGCGGCGGCAATGGTGCGCTAGCAATGCCATCCACCAATTTATTAAGCGGAAAATGCAAGGTATGCAGTTTGTGCAAAGCGACTTCTAAAACGCGCGCGGCGATTTGTACGGTGCCCGCTAAGCTAGACGTGGGCGTTAAAATAAAGGTTAAGTTTTCAGGCTTAATTTGCGTATCGCGCGCCACTTTTTCAATGACTTCTAGCGGCGGAATTTTGTTAGTTTCTAAAACTAATACGGTTTTTTGTGCAACATCTTTATAGTCAATATCTTTAAAAATATCTTCACGTTGCGCAATGCTACGCGCAGGGCCAGAACCCAATGAGAAAAACTTTTCAAAACTCAATGCCCAGCCAGCATATTGGCTACCCAAGCAAGCCAACACTGGATTTTTGGCGCTCACTTGTACACCTGTTGGCCAATGCTTAAAAGGCAATTGTTGGGTAAAAGTCACTTGCCCTAAGCCGCCCATGCAAATTTCAGCAATCTGCCGCCCTGCTTCCAAGCCGCCTGTCACTTCAATGCCTGCATCCACAATAGTGGCGCCACTAGCATGCTGAATAATGCCCAAATTAAGCGCAGCGGCATCTTTAATTAAAGCCTCAACTAATGGCTGTGAAAGTTGGTTGATGCTAATTGTGTTTGTGGGCTGCATATTTGTCATTAATCATTATTGCGGTAAATTCAAGATTATCACAGGCTGGCTGCTCTTTGTAACACCTTTTGTTTGGCTAGTTTTGCGGTGCGCGCCTCTGACATCACGCTGCAAATAGGCATGCCCATTGGTATCACGCTATTTGGCTGCGGAATATCACATACCCATTCTGGCCAATCCATATCCAGCGGTACTTTTGCAATTTTGTTAGCGTAAATCACTTGCATGGCCCGCGATTGCTTCTCGGCCACTGGCCATTCATTCAATAAGCCTAAACAACCAGCCACATGGAATGCAAATAAATTGCCCCGTTTGGCTTGATACAAATCCATCGTAGCGCTTAATCGCGGGTTAATTTCCAACATAAACACATCATCATTTTGCACAATGCAATCACAGCTATTTAGGCCTTTTAACGCGAGTTTTTTGCTGATTGCCGATATAAATTCAGCCAATTTTTGCATGCTAATGCTGGATATTGTGGCGTGGCTTACTGCCCCGCCAAACCGATACGGCAACAGCAAGGTTGGGCTGCACCATTGTTCATTAAAGCCCAAAACCATGGCATTAGTGCCATCTGCCAAAAATAAACAAGATATTGGGGTGCCTGCTTGTTTTTGCTGATAATACACGCTTGGCTTTAGGTTAATATTTAAGGCTTGTAAGCTTAACGGCTCTAAATTGATAGGCAATAGCGCTTTAATATGTGCACCGCCGCTTGCGCCCACTTTTTTTTGCAACCAATTTAAGCTGT
>JAYWCF010000193.1:0-12568 GCA_043780715.1 Methylotenera sp.
TAAGAGATCTGGTGCATTTTTGCACTGAAATTAACACACAATTTTGAGATTTAAGTGTTAATATGACTGTTGAGTAGATTGAAGCTACAAATAATAATAATACAAATGTCTTTAGCTGAAGATTGTTTTAATTATTATATATTTGGTGGTGCCGTGAAAGAAAAAAGGTCAAAAGCACGCTTGTCTGCGGATAAGCGTATCAAAGAAATAACCCTGCTTGCAGAGCAGATTATCAGCAAACGCGGGTTTAAAGAATTAACTCTGCAAGAAGTCATCGAGCAAAGTAGCATTTCTAGAGGTACTTTCTTTAAGCTGATTCCGAATAAAGAAACGCTTATTGCGCACTTGGGCGTTAAGGGCATTAATTCTTGGCTTGAGCTGATTAATAAAACTCAAAATTTTGAGGGTTTAGCCAGAGAGAAGTTACTAATATTGCATGCTTCGCAGGTGATAACCAGCAAGTTAAATCGAATTACTTATCACAGTATTTTTATTGCAAATGCCGAGCTTAATAGGCTAGCAGTCGCACCAGAGCTTAATCTGATTCTGGATGATCGCGTTAATGAGCTGATTCAATTTTATAATATTTGCATTCAGCTTGGCATTAAAGAGGGTAGCTTTCCAGCAAAAGATTACCTGCTAAATACGGAAGAGTTGGCTTATTTTATGTGGGCTAACCGTTATGGTGCAACCGTGTGCAATATTAATTACACGCCGCACAGTAATGACAGTGATTTATCGTCAAAATACAAAAAATTTGTGGATATGCATTTAGATTCAATGGAATGGCGTCCTTTGTCTAATGAAGTGAATTACGGCCGTGTTTTATTGGATATTTATAATCAATATTATAAAAAAGAAGTAGCGCAAGTTAAAAAGCTGGCATTAGAGGACAATGTGCCGTCTATTACTCAGCAAGAATTCTAGAATCTCGATTAGGCTTGTAATATGTTTACAAGCCTACAAAATCTATCTTAAATTTAACTGCTAGCTTTGCAAGCAACGCTGATTTCGCGGCGTTGAATGATATAGTTTTCTAAGTAATCAGAAGTGTAAAAACCGTTTGGGCAAATAGCCCTAGCCTCTCGCCTGCACTCATTCCAGGTCAAAAAGCCGCTGCAAGTCAAGGTTGTCCATTCGTGTGATTCAAGTTTAGCCAGCTGACTATTTTGCGCGCAACCAGAAAGCACAACTAAAATGGTTGCTAAGGTTAATTGAAAAAATCGTGATTGTTTCATTGCACTTCCCTATTGATTTCGCATGCACATAAATATGCTATACGCAAAAATTACTGCTTTAGCTTCGTTAAATCATCAATAATTTGTTCAGAATGTTTTGAGGTATCTACATTTAGATAAGTTTTGCGTAAATTACCTTCAGCATCAATTAAAAAAGTATAGCGTTTGGCTATTTTGATTAAGCCTAAATTGGTCAACGCATGATATTGCTTTGCCACGGCACCATCTTTGTCACTTAATAATGGAAACGGCAAATTGTATTTTTTAGCGAATGCCGCGTGGCTAGAGCCATCATCCACACTAATGCCAACCACTTTGGCACCTAGTTTTTCTAATTTATGTAAATCATCTCTAAACTCACAGGCCTCTTTGGTGCAGCCTGGCGTGTCATCTTTAGGGTAAAAATACAGCACCAACCAGCTACCTTTAAAGCTGGCTAAACTCATCATCTCGCCATTGGCATTGGGTAGATTAAAGTCAGGCGCTTTGCTGTTAATTTTGAGCATAGTTTGCGCTGCGCTATATTGTCTGTAACCCAAAAAAGCGATGACTAAAATAACACTGTAAAAAAGTATTTTCGTTAACATGATAATTTCCTCTAATGCTAAGAGTTTAGAAAACGTTAAAAGTTTAAAGCTGGTATTTTAGCGCCAGATAATTTAGCACCATAAAAATGGTGTCCCCGTCAGGACTCGAACCTGAAACTGACCCTTAGGAGGGGCCGGTGATATCCGTTTCACCACAAGGACACAAAACCTATTCTAACGTTTTACGGCAGCGCCGTGTTTGGCTTGCCTAATTTTTGTTGCGCTTTATACTTGCTAAATGGTTACTTGGCGTCTAATGCTTCCCAGCGCGCGAGTAATTTTTCTAACAAACTTTCAATTTCTACTAATCGCGCTTGCAAGGTTTTCACCAATTCCGCTTGCGATTTATACAAGTCACTATCTGCCAGTTGCTGATTAATTGACGTTTGTTCAAGTTCAAGCTTTTCAATTTCAGAGGGAATGCTATCTAACTCTTTTTGCTCTTTAAAGCTCAATTTTGATGGGCTTTTAGCATTGATAGTTGGGCTGCTTGTTACACTTTGCTTGGCTTTAGCATCGTTAGCTTTAGTGGCTTGTGCGGCATCACTTTGGCGTTGTTGAGTAAAGCGTTGCCAATCATCGTAGCCACCACCAAATTCGGTTAATACAGCATTGCCTTCAAACGCAATCACCTGCGTCACTGTGTTTTCTAAAAAGGCTCTGTCATGGCTGACTAAAAATAGCGTGCCTTGGAACTCTTGCAACAAACTTTCCAGCAACTCTAGCGTGTCAATATCCAAGTCATTGGTTGGCTCATCCAGCACCAGCACATTGGCTGGGCGGGCAAATAAACGCGCTAATAGTAAGCGATTGCGTTCTCCGCCCGATAGCGATTTCACAGGTGAACGTGAACGTTGTGGCGGGAACAAAAAGTCTTCTAGGTAGCTAATCACGTGTTTGCGTTCGTTGCCAATTTCCACAAAATCTGAACCAGGACTAATGGTGTCAGCCAACGTTGCTTCTTCATCCAGTTGCTCACGCATTTGGTCAAAATAGGCTACATTGATTTTGGTGCCGCGCTCAACTGCGCCGCTATCCGCCTCAATATCACCCAAAATTAGTTTCAATAATGTCGTTTTGCCAATACCATTTGGGCCAAGCAAGCCGATTTTATCGCCACGTAAAATGCGTGTGCTAAAGCCGTTAATCAGCGTTCTACCGCCATAGGCTTTAACCACGTTATCCAGCTCTGCTACTAATTTACCGCTGCGTTCGCCTGCATCTAGGTTTAATTTCACATTGCCTTGGCGTTCGCGGCGTGCGGCGCGATCTATGCGCAAGGCTTCTAATCGGCGCACACGGCCTTCGTTGCGGGTGCGGCGCGCTTTAATGCCTTGGCGAATCCAAACTTCTTCTTGCGCTAAAAATTTATCAAACTTGGCTGCATGCGTTTCTTCCACCGCAACCAGTTCTTCTTTTTTGATTTGATAATCGGCGAAATTGCCCACAAAATCGGTTAAGTTGCCGCGATCAAGCTCCGTAATGCGTGTGGCAAGTCTATTTAAAAAGCGTCTGTCATGGGTAATAAATAACACGCTACCTTGAAAGCCTAACAATAAATCTTCAAGCCATTCAATTGCTTCTAAATCCAAATGGTTGGTTGGCTCATCCAGCAACAATACTTCAGGCTCTGCCACCAGCGCGCGCCCCAAGGCAACACGCTTGCGCCAGCCGCCAGATAATGTCGAAACCAACGCATTTGCATCTAATTTAAGACGCGTAAGCACCGTTTCTACCCGCGATTGTGCCGCCCAGCCATTTTGCATATCCAAATCGTGCTGTAAAGCTTGCATCTTGGTCATCAGCGCATCAATATCGGCGTCTGGCATGCCCATATCATGCGTTACTTGGTGATAATCGATAATAGTTTGTTGCAATGTGCCCAAACCCTCCGCCACCGCTTCAAATATGGTGTGCGAGGTATCTAGCTCAGGCTCTTGTGGTACATAAACCACGCGCGCATTGGGCGCACGCCACACAATGCCGTCATCCAACTTAATGGTGCCAGCAATGGCTTTAAGCAAGCTGGATTTGCCCGCGCCATTGCGTCCAATTAAACCAACGCGCTCACCTGCATCTAGCTGAAAAGCGGCATGATCGAGTAGGGCGTGGTGGCCAAAGGCAAGTGAAGCGTTATCTAAGGTAATAAAGGGCATGAGTGAACCAAAATAAATAAAAGTAAAAGTAATTAAAACTTAATTTGATTAAGTTTTTTAATATAAATAACGTTTGGCAAGTTTTCAAAATGCGCATCACAAGTCAGTAAATCGGCGTTATTGATTAACGCGGTTGCATACACAATTGCATCTGCTGTTGCCAATTTATATTGCCTGTTGAGCTCGGCTGCATGCAGTGCAATTTTAGTATCAAGTGCCACTACCGTACAGTTTTGTGTATAGGCAATCACTTGGTCAGCCTCATTATCACCCACCTCACGCGTAAGCCATTTATCTAGCTCTAACTGCACAATGGTTGGCACTATACATTGTTTCGTTTCTGGAAACAGCGCGCTAATTTCTGCTTTTAGCGGGCTATCCATTAGCCACTCTATCCAAATAGAAGTATCAACTACCATCATTGCTAACGGCGTTGTCAAAACCTATCTTTCCTATCTCTAAAATCAGAAGGATTTGCTTTAGCTGCAATGCCGCTTAATTGCGACAAGCTTGGCACCGGCATAACCAACATGCCTTTACCTTTGGGAATAAATACAAACTGCTGACCAGATTGCCAATGCTGTTCTTCGCGCACAGATTTAGGGATGGATATTTGATATTTGCTTGAAAGTGTAGCAATTGCCGGCATTTTCATACTCCTAAATTATCGATTGCAATAATGTAAGAATATAACACAGAAGCTATTTAAACAGAAGTTTTGTAAATTAAGCTTTATTTAACATAGCGCGAATGCTGGCCATTTTGGATTTGCCAAAATCTTTGCTGACTTCTGGGTCTTTATTAAATGGGTTGCCAAAATGGCGGATATCGGCGGTGGGTAATTCGGCAATAAAACGGCTGGGTTCGCATAATTGCATTTCGCCTGCGCGTTTGCGTTTTTTGCACCACGAAATATTAAGCGATTTTTGGGCGCGGGTAATGCCCACATACATTAGGCGGCGTTCTTCTTCAATCTTAGTGGGGTCGATCAAGCCTAAATCAATACTTTCGCGGTGCGGCAAAATGCCTTCTTCTACGCCGATTAAAAACACATGGCCAAACTCTAAGCCTTTGGCGGCGTGCAGGGTGGATAGCTTTACTGCATCTGGCTCGCCATCTTCGCGGCCTTCTAGCATGCTCATTAATGACACCATTTGCGTAAGTTCTAGCAGGTTTTTGCCATCGTTTTCATTGCCAAATTCGGTGGATGCTTCACCTTTTTTAGTGAGCCAGCCAATAAAATCCAGCACATTCGCCCATTTGCTTTCAGCCGCACGTGGCTCTTCAGAATCATATAAAAATGCTTCGTACTGAATGCTATTAAGCAAATCATTCAGTACTTCGCCTGCTGGATCGCGCACCGCACGTACTTGAATCTTTTGAATATATTGGCAGAAATTGAGTAAATCTTCTAATTGCTTATTGCCGATTTCGCGTTGAAATTCACCTTCAAAAGCCGCGGCAAATAAGGACATTTTATGTGCGCTGGCATATTCGCCAAGCCGTTCTAGTGTGGTATTGCCAATGCCTTTTTTGGGTGTGGTGGCCGCGCGGATAAAGGCCGGGTCGTCATCTTCGTTGGCCACTAGGCGTAAATAACTGACCAAATCTTTAATCTCAGCTTTATCAAAAAAAGATTGGCCACCAGAGATGGTGTAGGGGATTTTTTGATTGCGTAGTTGCTGTTCAAACACGCGCGCTTGATGATTGCCGCGGTACAAAATAGCGTAATCTTTATAAAACGTGCGGTTTTCAAATTTGTGCGCTTGCAACTTCATAATCACCGATTCGGCTTCGTGCTCTTCGCTCATGGTGGCGGAAACTTGAATCAAATCGCCTGTGCCTAAATCACTCCACAATTTCTTTTCAAAAAGCTTGGGATTATTAGAAATAACCTGATTGGCGGCGCGCAAAATACGCACGGTAGAGCGGTAATTTTGCTCTAGTTTAATCACTTTTAATTTGCTGAAATCGGTGGTGAGTTGACGCAGATTTTCCACGTCCGCCCCGCGCCAGCCGTAAATAGCTTGGTCATCATCACCCACGGCGGTAAATTGGCCGCGCACACCAGTGAGCATTTTAATCAGCTTATATTGGCAAGCGTTGGTGTCTTGGTATTCGTCTACTAATAGATATTGTAGCTTGCGTTGCCACTTATTTAACGCTTCTTCATGTTGGTCAAAAAGCTCAACTGGCAGCTTAATCAAATCATCAAAATCCACCGCTTGATAAGCCTTAAGCGTTTGCTGATACAGCTGATACACCTTGGCGGCGGCATGGGTTAGTTCTTCATCGGCGGCGGCTTTGGCTTGATCTGGATTGATAAACGCATTTTTCCAAGCGGAAATCTGCCACTGCGTTTTGCGTAATAATTGTTTATCGGTGGTGGCTAAAATATCCGCCACAATTTTAAAACTATCGCTTGAATCTAAAATTGAAAACTGCGGTTTATAGCCCAGCAAAGCCGCCTCTTGGCGCAACATTTGCAAACCAAGCGAATGAAAAGTGGCAATGGTTAAGCCTTTGGTGGGTTTGCCTTGCATCAATTTGGCTACACGCTCTTGCATTTCGCGCGCGGCTTTATTAGTAAAAGTAATCGCCGCAATTTCTTTAGGCGAATAGCCGGCCTCATCAATCAGATAGCTAATTTTTTGCGTAATCACACGTGTTTTGCCGCTGCCAGCGCCTGCTAAAACCAGCAAAGGGCCATCAAGATATTTCACGGCTTCGCGCTGTGGTGAATTAAGGCTATTTAACATGAATTTAGTGAGGTTTTAGGTGAATTTAAAGGGCTTGCATGCTCAAAAAAAGCATCTGGCGGGGTATACTCATTAATGCTTTTTGTTAGCCATATTTTAACTGTTTATCGGCCGCGCGAGATGCTTTTGTTGGATTCTGAATAATTAATTTTACCCATTTACCTTAATGCCAAATTTTGATCTAAAAACCATTATTTTCATGTCAATGCTATTGACCTTTATGCTATCCATGCTATTGGCGATTACGCGTTCACATCACAAAGAGGTGCGTGGGCCTGGCTATTGGGCGGTGGGTAATTTGGTGGTTGGTTTGGGTATGGTGCTGGTTTTAATCCAGCTTGATACTCCAAAATTATTTTTTTTGCCTGGCGTAGCTTTAATTGGCACAGGCTTAAGCCTGTATTTAAACGGCATTCAAGCATTTAATGGTAGCGCGCCCAATCACCGCATACCCATTATTATATTTGTGCTACTAGCCGCAATAGATGGCTATTTTGTGCTGGTAAATAATGATTTGCGCACTGCGGTGGTGTTAAGCGCACTGGTATTTGCCGCTATCTACTTTGTCTGCGCGCGCTTAACTTTTTCGCGTGATGATGGCATTGTTGGCAACTTATTCTGGATTGCCTCAAGCCTATTTTTAATCATGGCATTGTTAATGCTAATCCGCGCGTTTACCGCATCCAGAGTGGATATCAGCGTGTTTGAAACCTATGCCACATGGCCAGTAAACGCTTACACCTTTATGCTGGGCGCGGTTTCGCAATTTTTTATATCCAGCATTTTTGTATTAATGCTGAGTTACCGTTTAAATCAAAATTTAGAATCCATTGCCACCATTGATGGTTTAACAGGCGTGTTGAATAGACGCGGTTTAGAAGACGCCGCGATGAAAATGCAAGGTATTTGTAAGCGCATTAACTTAAGTATGGCGGTTTTGGTGATTGATGTAGACCACTTTAAAAAAGTTAACGATAAGCATGGCCATCTTTTTGGGGATGATGTATTGCGCTATTTAACCAAAGTAATTGCTGAAATTTTGCGCTCTGGAGATGTGCTTGGCCGCTATGGCGGTGAAGAATTTGTGGTTTTTTTGCCAAATACAGTAGAAAAAGACGCAACTGGATTAGCAGAACGCATTCGCTTAGGGGTTGAAAAATCGTTGCATGACATTAACGAAAAAACCATTAAAGCCACGGTAAGCATTGGCGTAGCTGATTCTGTGCGCGCTGGCTACGATTTTAAAGGCTTGGTTGCGGCGGCCGATAGTGCGCTGTATGTGGCCAAAAATAAAGGCAGAAACCGTGTAGTAAGCCATACTGACATTACGCGCGATAGCACTTTGGAAGATAAATAAGACAATCGCTAATTGAATTGAGTTGAATGAGTAGCCAATAATTTTTGAGGCCATATGAGAACAACCAGAGCTAGTGCCGCCATTGATCGCTTAAAGCGCCGCAGTGGTGATGATAATTATTCGATGACCATGACACATAATGGCTTATTTTGCTTGGTTTTGCCTGTAGCGCAGGCTAATACAAACGAAGCGGAAGCTACAGCGCCCAACAAATCTAATCGACTATGTGAGCCAATGCCGATGGATGAATTTGTGGCATTTGTAAATGCTTATGGGCCACAAACGCCTAAGCGCGTTAGCAAGTTAGAAGTGGCCTTTAGCGAACAACTGGCCAATAGCAAAGTAAATAAGTCTTAAAGCTTTCATCACCATAAAAATAGCGCATCTATAACAAGTTGATATGCGTATATTCGTTTGATTATCCAGTAACAAGTATTAGCAATTAAACGTACAACGCATAAATTGCTTAAATTAAGTGCAATCAATAAGGCTTATTCACACTATGTTGGCATCACTAGAATTTAAAACCATGCTGTTTATGTCTGGATTGATGGCGCTAGCGCTATCTTTGCTGTTGCTGGCTATTCATGCGCGCACAGCCGTGGTGGGCGGATTAAAACACTGGGTTGCCGCCAATTTTTGTATTGGCGTTGCCATTATTGTGTTTATTCAACAAGGCATTTCAATTCAATCGCGCGCCTTAGTGGGCGGCTTGATAATGGTGTGCGGCCTTGCTTTGTATTTTATTTCGATTCGGCTATTTGAAGACCGTCCTTTAAATAATAAAGTCATTTTGCAAGCGCTAACGGCGCTTTTGGTTAGTAATGTAATTATCACGCTTTTATCTAAAAACGAATTCGTTTCTGTTGTGCTAAATACCGCGCTATGCGTGCTAATTAGCCTTGCCTGCGCCATTTATTTACTGCATAACTCCCGCTACAAACAATCGGCCGAGTATCGATTTACCGGTGGATTCTTTATTTTATTTGCCGTTTTTACTTTATATAGATTGTATGTGTTGGGATTAGATAGAGCGCAGCCTGTGCTGTATTTAACCGAATGGACATTAAATGAAGTGACATTTTTGGCCTGCATGATGAGTGTGCTGGCGATTAATTTTGGCTTTATTTTAATGGTAAATGAGCGATTAGCCGAAATGCTAGCGCATACCGCTGGCCAAGATTGGCTGACAGGTGTGATGAATCGCCGAAATTTAGAGCAAGTGGCTGAAGCCGCCACCTTAAAAGCGGTAAAGACCAAACAATCGCAAGCCATGCTGTTAATGGATTTGGATTCATTTAAGCGGATTAATGATTCGTATGGTCATTTATTTGGTGATACGGTGATTCAAACTTTTGCCGATTTGGCAAAAAGCAATATGCGTGAAATTGATTTATTAGGGCGTTATGGCGGCGAAGAGTTTTGCATTGTAATGCCCGATACAAGCGAACAAGAAGCGAGTTTGCTGGCTGAACGTATTCGTCAAAAGTTTGAGAGCACAGCGATGCAGTTTAACGCTGAACATGTTTTCTGTACCGTAAGTATTGGCGTTTGCGATTCAAATCATGGCGGAAAAGACTTTAAAAGCATGTTTTCATCAGCCGATTTAGCGCTGTACGCCGCCAAAAAAGCTGGCCGAAATACCGTTGTTTTATTCTCAAGTTTATAAATAGGCGCCTGCGTATTTATTTTTCTGTTCTTTATCTAGTCTTTATCTAATTACCATCACGCCTTTATTTAGCCAATATTTAACATTTATTTACATTCTGGCTTAAACATTGCTTTATTTGGTATTAAGAGCCTAAAACACTGAAATAATAATAAGAAAAAAGCGTTAAAAATAAAAGTGCTGCTGAAAATAATGCTTTAAAAACAATGCATTGTCAGCAATAGGTAAATTTAAATTAATTTAAGCGATGGTCTTAAGAGAATAGGAAAGATCGTTAGCTCAACACTAATGACTAAATTTTGCCATGAATGATAAAGTAAATAAAACCACCATCTGCAGCATTATTTTTTTGGATATTATCGATTACTCCAAAAAATCCGTTTCTAAACAAATCGAAATCAAAAATCAATTTAATCGGCTGATTAATCATTCTATAAAAGATGTCGATACCGAAGAACGTATTATCTTGGATACTGGCGATGGTGCTGCTATCGCGCACGTGGGATCGCCAGAAGATGCCCTTTTTATATCGTTGAGTATTCGCGATGAAATTCTAAAAAGTAATATTTTAAGTTCTATGCCGCTGTATGTGCGCTTCGGCATTAATCTTGGCCCAGTGCGCGTGGTGCGCGATATTAACGGTCAGCCCAATATTATTGGCGATGGCATTAACGTGGCGCAACGTATTATGAGTTTTGCCAAGCCCAATCAAATTGTGGTTTCGCGTTCGTATTACGATGTGACATCGCGCTTGACGCAAGAAATATCGCAAATGTTTGATTATTCAGGCATTAAGCATGATAAACATGTGCGTGAGCACGAAATTTATGCGGTAAGATTATTAAAAGATACCGCGCCAACCGAAGCTAAATCACAGTATTTAGCCCATATTATTAAGCCAGCCCAGCAATTATTAAATCCTTTAAGCTGGTTTGAAAAAGTTAATTGGCGTTATGTGGCATTAGCCTTGCCGGCGTTGATGACATTTGCCATTGTGATTAAAAGCGCCGCAACGCCGCAAGAACCCACCATTACCATACAACAAACAGCGGTAGAAAAACCAGTTACATTTGCTTTAAGCAAAGTACTAACGAAATCGCCGCAACACGATGCACAATTATTACCAAACGAAACGCTTGAAACAGGCCTTGTGAAAGAGGGTGATGAAAAGCAATTACCTGCAACCGAGAGCGATAAAGCAAGCTTGCCAGAAAAACCGTTGTTGACTAATAACGAAGCAGAAAAGCCGGCTACAACAGCGGCGATTGAAGCAAAACCAACCAAGAAAAAAGTCAGCAAAAAAGCCGCCGAAAAAAAGGTCATTAATTTGCCAAACACTTCTAGTCAAAATACCGAAAGCGAAATCCAAGCAAAACCTAGGATTAAAACGGCGGAGCTAACACCCCTCACGGCATCGGCAAAAACCGATATTGGCAGTCAAAAATCTGGCTGGAAAAGCTTTACCGATAGCTTAAAGCAAGGCCAAGAGCGCGTTTGCTCACAAGCAGAAATTACCATGAACCAGTGCCATCAATAATCATTTTAAATGATTAATTTCAATGAGTTGTTGAATACAATTTTCAACAACTCATTTTTTTAACCGTTAAATATGCACTCTGGTGCCTAGCTCAATCACGCTATTGCTGGGAATATTAAAATAAGCGACTACGCTGCCTGCGTTGCGCGACATAACAGCAAATAAATCATCGCGCCACTTGGCCATTTTATCGCCTTGCCTAGGTATATTTGGGCCAGAGATAATGGTTTCACGACTAATAAAATAGGACGTGGTAAATGGGTCTAGGGTGACATCTTTAATGTTGCAATCAGTCAATGCTTTGGGAATGTCGGGCGATTCCATAAAGCCATAATTGAGTTTTACTTGCCAAAAGCCTGCGCCCATTTCATTAATGGTAAAACGTTGTGCTTTATCTACCACCGGAATATCGGCAAAATTAACCGTTAAAATTAAATTATGTTGGTGCAAAACTTGGTTGTGTTTTAGGTTGTGCATGAGCGCTTGCGGCACGGTATCTTGGTTAGCACACAAAAATACAGCCGTGCGCTCAATGCGTGGTTTATTTTCGCTGATATTATTTTTAGCGCTAATGTGGGCGACAAAATCTTCTAATTTTGGATCGCCTTCATGAATCTGTTTTAATAAAATGGCGCGGCCTTGTTTCCAAGTCCACATAATAATCACCAAGCCAATTCCTAGTGCAACTGGGAACCAGCCGCCCTTAAAGAATTTTACTGAGCAAGATGCTAGCAACATTAAATCGAGTAAGAAAAACGCGCTAGTGGCGCCTAAGCAAATCCATAAAGGATATTTCCAGCTGTGGCGCAATACAAAAAAGGTGAGAATAGTGGTGATTAACATAGTGCCAGTCACCGCAATGCCATAAGCTGATGCAATGGCCGATGAGTTTTGAAATGCAATGGTAGTGATAATCACCGCAATTAGAATTAACCAATTGATGGCAGGAATATAGATTTGACCAGATTCGCTGGCTGAAGTGTGGGTGATTTGCATGCGCGGTAAAAAGCCTAATTGTATGGCTTGTTGCGTAATTGAATATGCGCCAGAAATCACGGCTTGCGATGCAATAATAGTGGCCAATGTGGCTAATATGACGGCTGGAATCAACAATTCGGCTGGAAACGATAAATAGAATGGGTTGCCAACAGCGGCTGGGTTTGATAAAAGTAACGCACCTTGGCCTAGATAATTCAATGCTAAACCCGGCAAAACTAGAAATGTCCAAGCGATACGAATGGCGGGTTTGCCAAAGTGACCCATAT
>JAYWCF010000194.1:0-4664 GCA_043780715.1 Methylotenera sp.
TTATATGCCAATCAGCCATTTACTATCAACACCTTATCTGATGAACACTATAAATTTAAAAAAGGCTTTAATCGCTTATAGCCTAGTGGCTTTATCGGCCTGCTCGTCTATCCCGATTATGGTGCCCGATATGGCCATGCAATCTTCAAAGCCGCTAACGCTTGAAAACGCACGCGGCCCATTAAGCGCGGCGCAAAGCAAGAAGATTTTGGCCAATATAAAAAAAGATGGAGTTGAAACGAATATTTTTGATAAACATTTAGCGCTGATTAGCGAAGTGGTTGGTAGCCCATTGGTGATTGGCAATAAAGTAGATTTGCTAATTGATGGCCCCAGCACATATGCCGCCATGCTTAGCGCCATCGATAACGCTAAAGACCATATCAATATGGAAACGTTTATCTTTGAAGATGACGAAATAGGCCATGAATTTGCGTTGCGCTTAATGGCCAAGCAGCGCAGCGGCGTACAAGTGAATTTAATTTATGACAGCGTGGGTTCAATTGGTACGCCAGCCGAATTTTTTGCAGAGTTAAAAAATAGTGGCATCAATGTGCTGGAATTTAACCCGATTAACCCAGCCAATGTGCGTAAAGATTGGAATTTGAATGAGCGCGACCATCGTAAGCTGTTGATTGTTGATGGAAAAATCGCTTTTGTGGGCGGCATTAATATTAGCAGCGTGTATTCCAAAGGTTCGTTTGGCCGCTCAAAAGCTAGGGCACCTACAAAATTGGCTAAAGCAGACTCTGATAAAGCCAAGCCTGCTAAATCGAAGACTGATATTCCTTGGCGTGATACGCATTTAAAAGTAGCCGGGCCTGTGGTGGCGGAATTTCAAAAATTGTTTATAGCCACTTGGCAACAGCAAAAAGGTGAGCCATTAGCCGCTAAAGATTACCTGCCAGTATTAGCGAATCAAGGCAATGAAGTGGTACGCGCCATTGGCAGCAACCCAGATGAGCCATTTAGCCAAATTTATGCCACTTTGATTTCCGCCATTAACAGCGCCGAAACGCAAGTGTATTTAACCAACGCCTATTTTGTGCCAGATCCACAATTGCTAGCCGCGTTAAAAGACGCAGTGGCGCGTGGCGCGGTGGTAAAGCTGCTGTTGCCAGAAAAGACCGATTCGGATTTGGTTTATTACACATCTCGCTCTTATTACGATGAATTATTAAGCGCTGGCGTGCAGATTTATGAACATAAAGTGGCCATTTTGCATGCCAAAACCGCCCTGATTGATGGCGTTTGGTCAACTATTGGATCGACTAATTTAGACTGGCGCAGCTTTGTGAATAACCAAGAAATTAACGCCGTGATGCTAGGGCATAGTTTTGGTGACCAAATGCAGCACATGTTTTATGACGATTTAGCCGTATCACAACAGATTACGTTAGAAGCGTGGCGAAAACGCCCCATTACTTCACGCCTTAAAGAACGTGCCGCTCGTTTATGGGCACGTTTTTTATAAGTGACTATTTTGATTCAACTATTTTTTCCAGAACGGAAATTAAATGCCTTTGTTTAAGCAACCAATTTTTTCTTCAGCTATTCAAAAGGGCGCCACATTCAAAATGTATCAAGCGTCAGCCTTAACGTTTTTAGTAATATTGTTTTTCGCCAATTTTAGTGCTTGGGCTAATAATGTAGAGAAACCTAACGCCGATAACTATGCCGCAGCGCTATTAAACCAACATAAATTATTGAGCAAAAAATTAGCCGACAATCAATTTAATCGGCCTATTACGCTTAATTCCAGTGAATCGCCAGAACAATTAAAAGGCGAAATTTATGCGGTTTTAGATTATCCGTTTGCAACTGTAAATAGCGCCTTAAATCAGCCATCCCATTGGTGTGACGCGCTTATTTTGCATATTAATATTAAATATTGCCATGCTGAAACCAGTAAAACAGGCACTGTGATGCACTTAAATTTAGGCAAAAAATACGAACAACCGCTGGCCGAAACCTACAAAGCGGCGTTTAATTATCAAGAGATTAGCAAATCGGATAATTATTTTTCGATAGAATTAAATGCCGATGAAGGCCCTTTGGGCACTAGCGATTACCGCATTTGGGTAGAGGCAACGCCACTTAACAACAATCAAACCTTTTTGCATTTTACTTACGCGTATTCATTTGGCTTAACTGGGCGCATCGCCATGAAAGGCTATTTGGCTACTATTGGCAAAGATAAAGTAGGCTTTACCGTCAACAATACCCTCAGTGATGGCCAGCCTGATTATATTCAAGGTGTACGCGGTGTGGTAGAACGCAATACCATGCGCTATTTTTTGACTATAGACGCTTATCTTGCGGCGCTCAGTCAGCCTGCTAACAAACAGTTGGATAAACGTTTAGAGAGATGGTTTAACAGCACCGAACAATACGCCAAACAATTGCACGAAGTGGAACACAATGATTACGTTGAAATGAAAAGAAAAGAATATCAGCGTCAGAACGCGGTTAATTAAAACAATTAATTCTTCTAACCAACAGTGCCCACGATTTGACCAACCAGCGCTGTTAGCCCAATAGCAACCACGCCCCAAAACGCAACGCGTACACCACCTTTAAAAATGGCAGCGCCACCAAGTTTGGCAGCGGCGGCGCCTAATATAAACAAAGTCAACACGGCAATGGCCGATGAAACCTTAGTGAGCCAATCAGCAGGCACCAAAAATATGGTTGCCATTGGCACTGCCGCACCCACTGCAAAAGAAGCGGCAGATGCAATGGAAGCTTGTAATGGCTTTGCTCTTAACGCCTCTGAAAGCCCCAGCTCATCGCGGGCATGCGCGCCTAAAGCATCCGTTGCCATTAATTTTTCTGCCACTTGCTGTGCCAGCGCAACATCAAGCCCTCTGCCCACATAAATAGCGGTTAACTCTTCTAATTCGTGCTCTGGCTGCGCAATCAGTTCTTTACGCTCTTTTTCAATATCTGCCGCTTCGGTATCGGCTTGCGATTGAACAGAAATATATTCGCCCGCCGCCATTGAAATGGCACCTGCAACGGTGCCAGCCAAACCCGCCAACAACACACTTGCTGCTGATGCACCAGATGCGGCAATACCAACCACTAAACTGGTCACAGAGATAATGCCATCGTTGGCGCCTAAAACTGCCGCCCTTAACCAACCAATGCGCTCCGATTTATGAAATTCAGAATGGATTCTTGACAAGCTAGTACTCCTTTAAAAAACGGCTTAACCCCTTGTTTGTAAATAATGTAGCCGTTAATTTTTATACGTTAACAGCAAAAAGTTGGGATTAAAATATAGCGAATATCGGCCTGCTCAAACTGCACTTTTAGGCTTGCGCTTATTTTCTGTAATTCGTCAAACAATCCGTACACCATAAATTGTATACGCTGCTGCCTGCCCGTTACTTGTTCCATTAAGCTAAGCGCGGCACCCTGCGCGCCATGCCCGCTCACCTGGCAACTGGTAAAACTTATTATTTCTGGCTTTTCTAACAATACATCCACAAGTATTTCTTCTAAATTGGGTGGTACAACCATAATCAAAAGACCTTGCGCGCTTAACTCTTGCGTCATATTGAACTCCTATTTAAAAAATCGACGGTAAAAAATGGGCAATAAAACAAGTGTTAGAGCAGTAGATGTCACCAAGCCACCAATCACCACAATCGCCAGCGGCCGCTGAATTTCTGAGCCTGGGCCTGTGGCAAATAAAAGTGGGATTAGGCCAAAGGCCGCAATGCTGGCGGTCATTAACACTGGTCTTAATCGGCGTTTAGCGCCCTCCATTACAATATTGAGCTTGCTCATGCCTTGCGCTTCCAGTTGATTAAAATAGCTCACCATTACCACGCCGTTTAATACTGCAATACCCAACAGTGCAATAAAGCCTACCGATGCAGGCACAGACAGATACTCGCCCGAAATCCATAGGGCAAATACACCGCCAATCATGGCAAATGGAATGTTGGATAAAATTAGCAAGGCTTGTTTAATTGACCCAAACGTAGCAAATAGTAATAGAAACACCAAGCCTACAGCCACTGGCACTACAATACCCAAGCGTGTTGCAGCACGTTGCTGATTCTCAAACTGGCCGCCCCATTTGATTGAATATCCTTCATCTAGCTTCACTTCTGTCTGCACCCGCGATTTGGCTTCTTCCACATAGCTCACTAAATCGCGATTACGCACATTGGCCGTTACTATAACCAGCCGCGCACCTTGCTCTCTGTCTACTTTTACAGGCCCTTCGGCACGTTCAATTTTAGCCACAGCCGACAATGGAATATTGGTACCATTGCCAAGAGTTAGCATCAAATTACCAAAATCTGATGGCGAAACTCTTAACTCAGCACTTCCTCTAATTATCACTGGCGTTCGCTTTTGACCTTCTTGCACCACCCCCATTAACTTGCCTTCAAGTTGGGCGTGTAGAATTGATTCAATTTCCATCACACTTAAACCCAGCCTGCCCGCGGCCGCTCTATCAATAATAATTTGTAGGTATTGAACACCACTATTTTGCGGGGTATAGACGTCTTGGCTACCCTTTATGGATTCTAAAATCTTGATAATTTGCTGCGCTTTACTGTCCAGCACTTTTAAATCGCTGCCAAATAGTTTAATCGCCAAATCGCCGCGCACACCCAATATCATCTCATTTACGCGCATATCAA
>JAYWCF010000195.1:0-12542 GCA_043780715.1 Methylotenera sp.
TCAAAAAACCACACCCTATTTCGACCAAGGCTTTTAGCCTTGTACATGGCCATATCGGCATGATTAATTAAAGCATCGATGCTTTGTTGATTACCAATAAAAAGATTAATGCCAATACTGGCCGAGCTAAAATAATCTTGCGCGCCTAGAAAATATTTTTGCGCTAATATCGTTAGTACTTTTTCGGATATGCGCGAAACATTGCTTAGAGCTATCTCTTCAATATCACCTAAATTTTCTAAGATAATGGCGAATTCATCACCGCCAATACGCGCTACGGTGTCTACTTTTCTGACTGTGCTTGTTAAACGATTAGCCACCTCTTTTAATAACATATCGCCAAAACCGTGGCCTAAGGTATCGTTAATCAATTTTAATTTATCAATATCAATAAACAGTATGGCGCCATATTGGCGTTTTCTGAATGATTGTAAAAGCGCAACATTAAGCCTATCCATAAACAAGCTGCGATTAGCCAAACCGGTTAATGCATCGTAAAACGCTAGCTGTTGAAACTTGCCTACCATATCTTTTACATTGTTAACCACTAGCCACAACGCTAATGAATACGCGACTAAGCGCATAAAATGCCAGCCCCACCAAAATAAATCCCAAATTTGTGAGGTAACAAATAAAAGTGCAGCGATGCCAAATAAAATACATTGCAATGAAAAGAATTGATCTTCTTTTCGATGCGTATAGCGTTGGCTTATGTACAGCTTTGCCGCCGCAAGCAGCATTAACAAGCCGCCACTGACATTGATGATTTTAGATGAATAGCTAAAACCATCTGCAGTAAGCATTAAGGGCACATGCGCTGGCAATAATAGGCTAAATAAACAAACCAATAACGAAACGGTGATGGCTAAAACGGGTAAATATTTGCTTAAGTTTTTATTAATGCTATCTGGCAGCCAAACGCTTGCAAAGAAAATACCACCAAGAAAAGTAGCGACGCTGTGAAACCAAATAAGGTTATTACCTGGCGGCATAATGGCATGCACCGCATCTAAAGAGCCCATTGCTATTAAAGCCGCCGAAATTGAATAATTAAAGCGGCTGCCCCTATTGGTGGAGTTAAGCTTAATTAATAGATAAGCCACCATAATGGCAACGATGGCTCCGCCAATTTCAATGGCGGCGTGCAAGGCTAAGTTTTCTATGTACATAAGTACCTAATTTAAAATGTTAGCTAGGAATCTTGATGGCAAGGATTGAGATAACTTGGTTTTGACCAAAGATCATTGAATTAATTTGATTTTTATTATTTAGCGTGCAAATTAAAATATAATTTTATATCATTAAGTAAATGATTATCTTAATAATGTTAAGTATATTTTGATGCTGGCGAACCATGTTTACATGCGCGAGACCAATGCTTGCATGGTTTGCGCAATGCCGTTCCCAAAAAGTATGTGTATTAATCAATTGTTAGTAAAGGTTTATCAAATTAATGATTTTGCTGTCTTTAAATATGACAAATTGATTTATAGTGTTAAAAGAGTTTTATTAAAAAAACCAAGGATTTAGTTTTTTGTTTTAAGTGGTAAGGAGTAGTTAAAAATGAAAGAAGTGGTAAGTTTTACACCAGTTGGATGCAGAGAATGTAGAGACAAAACAAAGTTGGGCATTGATTTTACTATGGCTTTTCAACCGATTGTCGATATATCCAGTAAAAGCATATTTGGTTATGAGGCGCTGGTGCGCGGGCTTAATAATGAGGGTGCCGACTTCATACTTTCACAATTAAATGACAGCAATCGCTATCGGTTTGATCAGGCGATTCGCGTAAAAGCCATTGACTTGGCCAAGCAATTAAATTTGCAAGGCATGTTAAGTATTAATTTTTTGCCAAACGCTGTTTATAAGCCAGAAACCTGCATTCGCGCCACATTGGAGGCCGCGGCAGAGATGGATTTTCCCACTAATCGCATTATGTTTGAGGTGACCGAAGGCGAAAAAGTCATTGATAACGATCACTTGCGCAATATTTTTAAAGAATACAAAAAGCATAACTTTACAACGGCGATTGACGATTTTGGTGCTGGTTATGCAGGCTTGAATTTACTGGCCGATTGGCAACCCGATATCATTAAACTGGATATGTCTTTAACCCGAAATGTAAACAGCGACCGCGTGCGGCGCGCCTTGGTTTTTGGCATTATTTCCATCTGCAAAGAGCTAGGCATTAAAGTCATTGCGGAAGGAATTGAAACAATTGAGGAATGTTTAACCTTGGTTGATGAAGGCGTGACTTTGTTTCAAGGCTTTCTTTTTGCGCGCCCAGGTTTTGAAAGTTTACCGATTGTGAATGCTGAAGTGTGGCCATTAATAAAAACTCGCCGCACAAGAGACCGCCGACAAAAGCCCGCCGATAGTTGATTAACTACTGTAAATTATTGGCCGTTTACGCCGCTTTCACCTTGTAATGCATCCAATATGACAAATGCCGTTGTAAGTACACAAAACACCATACGCTTTGATAATGGCTTAATAACAATTGATGACGTTATTAAAATTGCTGAAAATTTAGTCAACACTTCACTTTCGGAAGACGCTGACTATCAAGCTTTTATCCAACGCGGCGCGGATTTTGTCATGCAAATTTTGGCCGATGGGCAGCCTGTATATGGCATAAACACAGGCTTGGGTGATTCTTGCGATGTGCTTATTCCTGATGATTTAGCCTTAGCGCTATCTAAACATTTGTACACCTATCATGGCTGTGGCTTGGGCCAGCATTTCACTAGCAAACAAGTTAGAGCCATTATGGCGGTGCGAATTACCTCTCTGGCTAAAGGTTATTCTGGCGTAAGGCCACTTTTATTAAAACAATTAGTGGCATTTTTAAACAAGGGCATTAGCCCAATCATTCCATCAGAAGGCTCTGTTGGCGCAAGTGGCGATTTAACGCCCTTATCGTATTTGGCGGCAGCGCTGTGTGGCGAGCGCGAAGTGATGTATCAGCAACAGCGTATGGATGCGCAAACGGCATTGCGTTTATGCGACTTGCAGCCGCTAACATTGCAGCCAAAAGAGGCGCTAGCGCTAATGAATGGCACTTCTGTGATGACCGCCCTAGCCTGCGAAGCGCACGCGCGTGCGCATTATTTGATGCAGCTAGCAGCCAAAATTACAGCCATGGCGTCTTATGCGCTAGATGGCAACGCCAACCATTTTGATGCCATTTTGTTCTCATTAAAGCCACATGCCGGCCAACAGCGCGTGGCTAAATGGATACGCGAAGATTTGATTATTGATGACTATATCAATAGTAGCCGCATTCAAGATCGCTATTCAATCCGCTGTGCGCCGCATATTATTGGCGTGCTGGCTGATGCGTTGCAATGGATGAAAACCGACATTGAGCACGAATTGAACAGTGTTAACGATAATCCTATTATTGATGCTGAACATAAAAAAGTGTTGCATGGCGGCCATTTTTACGGCGGCCATATTGCTTTTGTGATGGATAGCCTTAAAAACCAAGTGGCCAATATGGCCGATATGCTGGATAGGCAATTGGCCTTGTTAGTAGACACTCGCTACAGCAATGGGTTGCCTGCTAATTTGTCTGGCTGCAGCAGTGCAAATAGCGCCATTAATCACGGCTTAAAGGCGTTGCAGATTAGCGTGAGCGCTTGGACAGCCGAAGCCTTAAAGCTAACCATGCCCGCTTCGGTTTTTTCACGCTCAACCGAATGCCACAACCAAGACAAAGTGAGTATGGGCACTATTGCCAGCCGCGATTGCCTGCGCGTTTTAGAGCTAACTGAGCAAGTGGCCGCCGCTATGTTAATTGCGGTGCATCAAGGTGTGTTATTAAGATTGCAATGCCCGCAAAAAGCCACATTGCACGCCAATTTGCAAAATATGCTGCAATTGTTATCGTCACATATTGCCTTTATTGAACAAGATCGCGCCTTACAGCCTGATTTAGAAAAGTTGATTATTCAAATCCAGCAACGCGCTTGGCCGTTATATTCTTAAAAGTCAGCACATGATTAAGCCATGGTTTAGCTATTCACATCAATTACAAAGTTATGTGATGGATTTAGTGTTGGCAGAGCTTTCCACCTTACGCCAAGGCTTGCAAACACCCGCTTTTAGCGCAGCAAAAATGACATTGGATGAATCGGGATTAAATGCCGATTCCTTAGAAATGATGGCCTTATCCATCGCCTTATCGCGCAGCATTCATTTAGAAAGTAGTGAAACTGACGATAATCTATTTAATAAAACCTTGATAGACGATTGGATAGCCATTTCGCTAAAAAGCTTAAGCCAATCATCCGCACACATTTCGTTTAAATCATCTGGCAGCGTTGGATTAAAAAAATATCACACCCATTCGCTGGCGCTGCTAGAGCAAGAGGCCGAATTTTTAGGCCAATTATTAAAAGGCCGCAAACGCATATTAAGAGCCGTGCCATCGCATCATATTTATGGCTTTATTTTCACCGTTTTATTGCCGCGCTACTTGGGTGATTCAACTGAAGTGATTGATATGCGTGGCTTATCCTTTAATAGAATCCAAACTTTATTGCAGCCTTGCGATTTAATGATTGCTTACCCCGAATTTTGGCAATTTTGCGATGAATCCAACATGCATTTTGCCAGTGATATTATTGGCATTAACTCATCTGGCCCATGCCCAGCGCAGGTTGGCGTTAATTTGCTTGATAAAGGTTTATCCGGCTTTTATGAAATATATGGCGCATCGGAAACGGCAGGTATTGGTTGGAAAAATCATCCTTTATCTAGCTATACCCTATTCCCGTTTTGGCAAAAAGCCGAATCAGCAACCAAAATTAATCGTCAACTTATTGACGGCCATTTGAAAACCTACCCATTACAAGATAATTTAGAGTGGGTTTCGCCCACTCAATTTAGCTTAAAAGGCCGTAAAGACGAAATGGTGCAAGTGGGCGGTATTAATGTTTCATTGCAACTTGTGCGCGAGAAATTAATGAATCACCCTTTAATAAAAGAGGCGGCTGTAAGAATGACGCGGCCTGAAGAAGGAACCAGATTAAAAGCGTTTATTGTGCTTAAAGAAGATGCAGAAAGTGATTCTGAGCCAAACGTTTTAACCGTTCAGCAAATTTATGCAAATATTGAGCACTATATAAACAAACACTTTAGCACCGCTGAGCGGCCAAAATCTATCACCTATGGCCGCAAACTACCCCTTAATAAAATGGGTAAAAGTAGCGACTGGCCTATTTAAAAAACTTTTAATTAACCGATTGTGTGGCGGTGGTAACGCGATTTCGCCCTTGATGTTTGGATACATACAATGCATCGTCAGCCAATTTTAGTAACATATCCACGCCAGTCACGTGTTCATCAACCGCGCTTACGCCAATACTCACGGTGTAACGAATTACTTGCCCATCCACTTCAAACTCGGCATCCGCAATAGAGGATCTAATGCGCTCGGCAATTTTAACGGCGCCTTCAAGGTCTGTAGAGGGCAACAGCGCGCCAAACTCTTCACCACCAAGCCTAGCCACTAAATCCATTGTTCTAACGCTATCTTGTAGAATTTTGGATAAATGTTTAAGCACCTCATCACCAGTGGCGTGACCATAAGTATCGTTAACTTTTTTAAAGTGGTCGGCATCAATCGTTAATAACGATAATGGCCGCGGCCTTTTTTTCCAGCGCTCAAACTCTGCCCCTGCCACTTCAAAAAAAGCGCGGCGGTTAGAAATACCCGTTAGGTGATCGTGAAAGCTGGCTTTAATAATATCTTCAGTTGAGGTGCGTTTTTCATCAATATCGCGAATAATCAAAGAATAGCGCGCTGGATCTAGCGGCTCGCGATACGCATCGACCAAAGGTGAAATAATGCTGCTGCCCCAAAAGCGGCTGCCGTCTTTACGTAAACACCAGCCTTCTAATAAATCCCAGCCATTTTGATCGGCTTCCATCAATCTGTCTTTTAAGCGCTCTTGATTGGTCGCATCTTCTGGAAAAAACACGCCGTAAGACTGCCCCTCAACATCCAGTTCATCAAATTTGGTCAATCTTTCCATGCTGACATTCCAGCGTTCTATTTTGCCTTCGCTATCCAAACTGGCAATCGCATATTCCGAAACATCGGTAAAAATAGCGTTAAACCAGGCTTCATTATGCTGTAATTGACGCTCCCTTTTTACCTGCAAAGTAATATCGGTAATCACCGCCATAATGCGGTCTGCATCCAATTTTAGCAGCGTAAATGCAAGAAACTTAGCATCTTCTTTACCCGGAATACCCGCGGTTAATTGCACACGCAATGAATCGCAAATTTGGCCGCGTTTTTTGGTGAAATTGGCACATAAACTTTGCAATTCTGGCGCAATATCTTCTAATGTATTGAATAGATTGGATAAATCGCCATCGGGCGCAATTGGTAACAACAATTGAGCTGAGCAAGGATTGATCATCACGATATGGCCGTTGGCCTGCATTTGTACCAAGCCCACTGGTGCCATATACAAAAACTGCAATAATGATTCGTAATCCGATTTTAAATCTTCAGCCATTTAGCGTATCAATTCGATCTTAAAATAATGACGTAGTTATAAGGCAACTGTGGCGCGCTAATTAATCGTAATTTGACACGGGTTGGCTTCATTTTCAGCGTTAATACATAATCCATCGTTTCATCCAACTCTGCTTTTTCGTCTATAGCATCTTCAAACTTTTGAGCCACCAAGAAATTATTCATGCATGGCGCAACGGTGCTAAATAAATCGGCATCAATCACACTGTCAAGTGATAAGCCGGCCACCTTAGATTCATACGCGTTATAGACTTTTACAAGACCTTCATCATCAAATCCAATTACGCCAAACGCTAATGCATTTAGTTGTTCACTGCTTGCCTGACTCAAGGTTTGGCCAAGCTCATGTGTGTCGAAATTGATTAGATTCAATTGGTGTACCTCTTAAAAAATAGCATGTTGTTAGCCATAATTAGCTAACTTTAATTATATAGCGCATTAATTGATTGCAAAGCTGGAAACAATAAAATAATAACGAAAACATTAATAAAAGCGCAACACAAGTGGCATTAAATACAAATTTTGCTTTATTTAAAATCTTGAATTATTTTTTTGATAATGTTCAGTCAATCCAGTTAAATTTTAGTTCCGGTGAATAAGCCAAAACCATGGTCTTTACTCACTTTAAGACGATTTTTACGGATTGTTTGAGGCAGGGTTTAGATAGGATTATTGAAAGTTTGCACTGTGACGAACTGAGTACTGGGATAAAAGCCCTGCTATGAAGGCTTTTAAACCAGTATAATGACTATTTATTTACAGCAGATTTAAGTGATGCGCCTACAGAAAAGCTAACACGGTTGCTTGCAGCAATTTTCAATGTTTCGCCATTAGCAGGGTTACGGCCATCGTAAGCCGGTTTGTGTGTTACTTTGAATTTACCAAAGCCGATAATGTTCACATCGCTGCCTTTTGCTAACGTATCAGTAATCGCAGCCAATACTTCATTTAACGCTTCTTGTGCTTCTTTCTTGCTGCGGCCATTGCTAGCCAACATTTCAACTAATTCTGGTTTGCCGACAATTACTTTCTTTTCTTCGTTTGCCATCTATATTTCCTCTACTTGGTAGTTAGACTTAAGAAACCCTTTTAAAAGGGAGTGTTGCGACAATAAAGCACAAGTTTAATAAGGTCAAACAGAAAACTTAAAAAGATGACGTATTTACTGATTCTGCGTGATTATTTACCAATTTAAGGAGCAATACCAATGACAAACGCACAACGCAAGGCGCTTGCCCGCATGGCTGAATTAAATTCAGAAAACGATAACAGCAAACCTGCACCAACTTTAAGTAGCGGTTTTACGCCGCATGCGCCAGGCGCGTATTACGTTGTAACAGTGGAAACAGTTGGCAAAATCATCAATTTATTGGCTAAAGAAATCGAGCCACCTACTTTCACCTACACCATTACCACCATTAATTTTGAGCACGATGCCGAAATTGGCCGCTGGGTTTGGTTTGACGGTAAAGAAAAGTTATCGCCACGCAAAAACCAAAATATCTGGCGTTTAGGCAGCAAAGTTATGTATGACACACGTGCAGCGGCAGAAGCTGAACTTCAACGATTAATGGCTAAAAATGGTGACCGCGTAACTAAAGTACACGATTTACCAGACGATTTAACCCAATTGAAAAAAATCCGTAGCGCCCACCATCCAGACCGTAATAACCCAGAATCTGACCATGATTTATACCAAGCCGTAATTGAGAAAATTGACAGAATGCGAGTGAGCGCTTAAGACAAACCTTGAGTGTTTACTAAACGTTGAGTAGAGAACACTTGGTCTTCATCTAAAAATCAACGTTACCAAATTTAAAACTGCCCCTAATTAAAGCCCTGAGTGGGCTTTAATTTTTTGCCCTAAAAAATCATCTTTCAATAGCGTCTTTTCAAAACAGACAAACCTTTGCCGAAAATTAGCATTCGCCAATCAACAGCAAGCTTAAACTTTAAGCGCTTATTTTCAATTGTTAAATATAAGGCAATTATTTCCCGCAAGTTATCAATTTGCACTTATTATAGATTATATTGCGCATTAACATATTTATAGTTATATAAGGCTACGTTAATATAACCATAAGCAAAAAAGTTATTGTTAACACTAAAACATTAAAAGTAGCACGCATTGCTTTGAGTATTTTAATAGGCTGATTCTTATGAAATTCTTTATACGACTGCTGGCTTTTTGCTGCTGTATATCCATTTATCCACCGTGTTTAGTCCATGCTGAGACTATCAATCCCAATAAAAGTCATGCCACGAGTACTGACAGCGCACAAAAGCTGAACGAAATTCTGACGCCCAGCGAAAAGGTTTGGCTTAAAAACAATACCAGTTTTAAAGTGGCCGTTAAAAGTGGATGGATGCCAATTGAGTTTAAATTAGAAAGCGGTGAGCACCGCGGTGTATCCGTTGATTATTTGGCTGCGCTTTCACATTTGCTCAATGTTAGCTTTGTCATTGTTGATTATGCCGATAATATTGATTCAGAAGATGCCGATATTATTTCGGGTGTGAGTAATCTTAATCTTAAAAATGCGCAGTTTAATGTATTAAGTGAGCCTTATTTAGAATTTCCACTGGCGATTTACACCAATAAAAGTACTGAAAAAACTCCTAATAATTCGTCCTTAGATAAACTTAATGATGCGCGTGTTGCTGTTTATAAAAGTGGACTTATTGGGGAAAAAATACATGAAAATCATCCTAATATTAAGCTGATTTACGTGGATGTGGCAGATGAAGCTTTTGAGAAATTAGAGGCTGGGGCTATTGAAGCCTATATCGGTAATGAGATTATTGTCGATTATCACATTATGTTTAATCGCTTAAATTTTGCCGAGAAATCAGGTTTAACGCCGTTTACATCTACAGTTTCAATGGCGGTCAGCAAGGATAAGCCAGAGCTGGCTTCTATTTTAGAAAAGGGTTTATTAATAATAGAACCCAATAATAAAAAAATACAAGAAAAATGGATTGTAAAAGATACTAAAAACAATCTGGTGGCTTTTATTGTTATGGCCATTTTAGTTGTAGCGTTTTTTATCGGTTTGTATCGATTTTATCGACTAAAACAAACCATTAAGCGAAAAGAGTTTGAATCGCAGCAAAAGATTTGGTACCAAGCCAATTACGATTTTTTAACAAAACTTCCCAATCGCCATTTTCTTCATAACCATTTAGAACAGGCGCTATTTGATGCTAGCAAATCCAACCTGCTGGTTGGCTTGTTGTACATTGATCTGGATCATTTTAAGAGTGTTAACGATCACTCTGGCCATAATGTTGGTGATAAAGTATTAGCCGAAACAGCCGAGCGCATTAAAGCCTGCGTGCGATCATCTGACATTACGGCGCGCATTGGCGGCGATGAGTTTATGGTGGTGATGGAGGAGCTGAAAGATAGCCAGCACCTTGAAAATATCTGCAAGAAAATACTAAATTCTCTGGAAAGGCCATTTTATGTGGATTCTCATGTGTTTTATATTTCATCTAGCATCGGTGTTACGGTTTACCCGCAAGATAGTTTGAGTGCCAAGGAGTTGCTAGTATTTGCTGATCAAGCCATGTACGAAGCGAAAAAACTGGGGCGTAATCGCTACCAATTTTTTAAACAATCCATGCAAACGGCATCAAGTTATAAGCTCTCTATTGCGCAAGATTTAAGAAGTGCCATCAACACCGATCAATTCATTGTGTACTATCAACCCATACTGAATATTTGCGATTCAACCATCACCAAAGCCGAAGCCTTAATCCGATGGAATCATCCAACAAAAGGCTTGATAAGCCCCGCTGACTTTATTCCAATTGCCGAAGAGTCGGGGTTGATAGACGCATTAGGTCAATGGGTTTTCAAACAAGCCTTAAAAGATTTAATGCTTATTCGTCAGCAAGTGGGTGTGGATTTTCAGCTCAGTATTAACGTATCGCCCTATCAATTTCATTACCCAGAAAGACTATTACAGTGGGTGAAAACCATTCAAGAATCGGGCGTGCCAGGCAATTGTATTTGTATTGAAATTACTGAAGGCCTGCTGCTGGATGCTTCAAACACCGTTTTAAGCACCTTATCGGCCTTGCGAGAAGTTGGCATTGAGCTTTCTATCGATGACTTTGGAACCGGCTACTCAGCACTTGCCTACCTGAAAAAATTTGATGTTAATTACGTAAAAATCGACAAATCGTTTATTCAAAATCTTGCAGTAGACAATTACGACGCTGTACTTTGTGAGGCTATTATTCAGATGGCCAAAAAACTGGGTATTCAAATTATTGCCGAAGGAATAGAAACCAACTTACAGAAAGCACTGTTACACGAATTTGAATGTGATTATGGGCAAGGTTATTTATTTGCAAAACCGAACACGATAGATACACTTTTAGCGCTAATAGAAAGCTCTAAAAAATCGACTTTTGAAAATCATACGACAAACTAAAAAGTGCATATATTAAATCGAAAATCAACAGGGTAAAATTAATGGGGTTAGTCTAGATTGATTGTTTGTTTTTGATATTCATCTCATTTTTATCCCAACTTTAATATTAGTTATCGCCTCTAATATTAAGTTGGCTAGGAATCAATAAAAGTAAATTAAACCCTCCCAAACTTTAGATAAATACTGGGCAGCAAAATAAGATTGAGTAATGTAGAGGTAAACAATCCACTCACCACCACTACGGCCAAAGGATATTCGATTTCATAGCCCGATATTGGGCCTTTTAATATGATTGGCATTAATGCAAGTGATGTGGCTAGCGCGGTCATTAGGATAGGCACAAGACGCTCTTTTGAGCCCTTTTTAATTAGCTCTAGGCCATGCTTGTAACCTTCATTCGTCATTAAATATCGGTAGTGGCTAATCAATAGAATTCCGTTTCTAGCGGCAATACCCAATACGGCAATAAAACCCACCATAGAACCTAGTGAAATAATCCCGCCTGATAAAAATACGCCAATTACACCGCCCAAAAGTGCAAATGGTAGTGATGCCAAAAATATCAATGTGTGTTGATACGATTTAAAATCCACATACACAATCAAGACTATCGCTATTATCATCAACGCAGTTAGGCCCATTAATTTTTGGGTGGCCGCTTTTTGTGCGGTGTGTTCACCTAAAAATTGTGGGTAATAGCCTGTAGGAAAAAGCATTGCAGACACTTTGTTTTCTACCTCAGTTGCCACAGAACCTAAATCACGATTTTTAGCATTCGCAACGATATCAATACGTCTTGATACCGCTTCGCGCTTAATTTCGTTGGGCATGCCTACAAAGTAAACATCTGCCACATCTTTAATTCTAAGTTGTGGGCCAAAAACTGAATCTATCGGCAGTTGTTGAATGGCATATAAATCTAATTTAGTTTCAGCACTTCCAATCACCACAACATCCACTTTTTGCTGTGCTTCATACACCTCGCCTACTTTTGTGCCTTTTAGCACTGTACTGGTCACCTTGCGGATGTCATTTGTATTAATGCCGTAGCGTTGCGCGGCGGCTTGTTTTAGGCGTATTTCAATTTGAGGGATAAGCACTTGTGGTTCAATTTTCAAATCGGCAATGCCATCTACTGATTGAATGGTGCTTTTAATCACTTCTGCTTGCTGTCGCAAGACCGCTAAATCTGGGCCAAAAAGTCTGACAACGATGCTAGAACTGGTTCCAGATAATACTTCTTTGCTACGTTCTTTTAAGTAGGTTTGCACATCGGTAAATATGCCTGAGTAGCCCTGCATGGTTTGTTGTATGGCGGTCAAGGTTTGCGCATAATCAACATCAGGATCAATACTGACCCATAATTCGGTAAAGTTTGGGCCTACCACTTCATCCGCGGCTTCTGCACGGCCTATATGCGCGCCAAAATTTCTCACACCCGGAATATCCAATAAATCATGACTTGCGCGAATACTCATTTTTTTCATTTGCTCAATAGAAGCGCCTGGGCGCTCTAAAAAATGCATCAAAAAATCCGTTTCTTTAAA
>JAYWCF010000196.1:0-4638 GCA_043780715.1 Methylotenera sp.
ATGAAGAAGCGGCTGGCTTGCGCTTATGGGGCGTGGCGGCAAAACCTACCTTTAATCGCAATAGCCGCGATACGCAATATGTGTATGTAAACGGCCGTTTTGTGCGCGATAAGTTGATTGCGCATGCCATTCGCCAAGCCTATCAAGATGTATTGCACCACGATAGGCACCCAGCGTTTGTGCTTTTTTTAAAGCTAGACCCAAGCTTGGTGGATGTAAATGTACACCCCAGCAAAACCGAAGTGCGCTTTAGGGATGGGCAGGCGATTCACCGCTTTATTTATCACAGCTTGAATAAAAACTTAGCCACACCAACAGGTATGTCGAATGCGGCTACCGCCAGTCAGGCGGCACATAATCCTTTTGCTTCGCAATACGCCAATTCACCCAATTATCCGCAATACCAAACGCAGATTAACTTAAATGCTAACCAACCAACTGCATTTTATGAAAACTTATTTGGCGATTTAAAACAGACTTCAAATATTGCATTTTCTGAGCACTCAACTCCTACTCAAGCTCAATACCAAGAATCTCACCCAACAGAAGTAAGCGATTTTCCATTAGGTTTTGCCGTTGCTCAAATACATGGCGTGTATATTTTGGCGCAAAATAAGCTGGGTTTGGTGGTGGTCGATATGCACGCCGCGCATGAGCGCATTATGTATGAGCGCCTTAAAAATGCGCTTGATGATAAGGCGGTGCCTATGCAGCCGCTATTAATTCCAGTTAGCTTTAATGCCGATAGGCTAGAAGTGGCAACCGTGCAGGAAGAGCAAAGTTCAGGGCTTGATAATTTGCAAAAGTTGGGTTTTGAGTTTGCCATTTTATCCCCCAACACCTTAGCTGTGCGCGCCGTACCAACCATGCTGCAAGATGCAGATGCCGTCACCTTAGCGCGTGATGTGCTAAAAGATTTACGCGAATTTGGCGCAAGCAGAGCGTTAACCGAACGCAGAAACGAACTGTTAGGCACCATGGCCTGCCACGCCGCCGTGCGCGCCAATCGCATTTTAACCATTCCCGAAATGAACGGCTTGTTAAGAGATATGGAAGCCACAGAACGCATCGGCATGTGCAACCACGGCCGCCCAACTTGGTTTCAGGTCAGTATGTATGATTTGGATAAGATGTTTATGCGGGGTAAGTAGTGTTGACTCATGCAATTAAAACATTTAACTACCGTCATTCCCGCGCAGGCGGGAATCCATTTTGAACTTGCTATGAAAAAACCTTGCGTTTACATCTTGGCAAGTAAGCCTAGAGGCACCCTGTATACTGGTGTGACGAGTGATTTAATTGCGCGTGTTTGGCAGCACAAGAATGATTTTGCTGAAGGATTTTCTGAACAGTATCAAGTCCACACGCTTGTTTATTATGAGTTACATGAAACAGTGCTTGAAGCTATCACTAGAGAAAAGCAGTTGAAAAAATGGAATCGCGACTGGAAAATTAAGTTGATTGAGGGGTTTAATGAAGATTGGGCAGACTTGTATGATCAGATTATTGCTTAGTTGCAATCAAGTAAAGTCAAAATGGATTCCCGCCTACGCGGGAATGACGTTTTAGAGAGTGGCGTTTTAATATGAGCAAGCTATCACCTGCTATTTTCCTTATGGGCCCAACCGCTAGCGGTAAAACTGGTGCGGCGGTTTACCTGCATTCAAAGCTACCAGTCGAAATCATCAGTGTCGACTCTGCTTTGGTTTTTAAAGATATGAATATTGGTACCGCCAAGCCTGATGCTGAAACGCTGGCCAGCGCGCCGCATCATTTGATTGATATGATTGACCCCACCAGTGCCTATTCTGCGGCGAGTTTTAGAAGTGATGCTTTGCGCTTGATGGCGGATATTACGGCGCGCGGTAAAATTCCCTTATTGGTTGGTGGCACCATGTTGTATTTTAAAGCCTTGTCTGAAGGGATGAGCGGTTTGCCAGAGGCCAACCAAGAAGTGCGCGCAAGGTTGGATGCGCGTGCAGCGTTTATCGGCTGGCCTGCCATGCATGAAAAGCTGGCCTTGGTTGACCCTGAAACCGCCGCCCGTTTGCAGCCTAACGATGCGCAGCGTATTCAGCGTGCGTTAGAACTGTTTGAAATTGCCGGTGAAAGTATGTCTAGCCTGTTTGCCAAACAAAGCAATGAAGCTTTGCCTTACAAGGTTTTAAAAATCGCCTTAGTGCCAAGTGACCGCAAAGTGTTGCATGAACGTATTGCATTGCGATTTGAGCAGATGTTGGCGGCGGGATTTTTAGATGAAGTAAAAGCTTTACTGGTGAAATATCCCAGCCTAAGTGCTGAATCAACCGCCATGCGTTGCGTGGGCTATCGTCAGGCTTTAGAACACCTGAATGGTGACTATGATGCAGCCGAATTGCGCGATAGAGGTATTTTTGCCACAAGGCAGTTAGCCAAGCGGCAATTAACGTGGCTTCGTGGCATGGATGACATCATTGAAGTGGATTGTTTGAATCCTGATTTGAATCACGTAGTATGGCAATATGTTGAGCAATTTATAAAAGGCTAAGCGTAATGAAAAAGTGGATTATAGAAAACTTAGTATTGGTGATTGGCCTTAGCCTGCCGATTTTACTCATCGTTTTATTTTTTCTGGCAACGGTGCTGCCTAAATCATTTAGTACGCCGCCACAATATGAGATGTTGTTTACTACTTTAAAATATGAATATGAAAACTCGCCTATGTATCTGGTTGATTTTAATGTGGTTAATCATCAATTGATGGCAAAAGTGAAGAAAAACGATGATAAAAGCCGAAATTACAATTCAAAAAAATTGATGGCATACAATCCCAAAACCGAAACCGTGCGGGAAATTACCATTGATTTGGCTAAAGCGGCGGAAGCCAATATCAATGAAGTTCTGTTAGCAGAAACGAAAGACTTAAAAATCGATGCTTCTATGGTTTCGCCAGATGGATATCAATTTGAAGGGTCGCGTTATAGCAACAATGGCTTGATTGGCGGGTTATTTGGCGGCGGCAACCAAAATAGCGGCTACCGCCTTAAAAAGGGCGCGGTGGCTTATAAAGTGCAAACATCTCAGCCAGATTACTACTATAGCGACTTTAAATTTGTGGGTTGGGTTGTCAATTAATAAGGGGTTGGCATGTCAAGCAAGCAAGAAGCACTGCAAGATATTGTAAGCCTAGCAAAGCATCACAGCATTAGCTTAGATGACATTTCAAATGCTTTGGCAAATGCCAGCACACAAGCCAGCAAGCCAGATTCCAGCATATTAACCAAATTATTTGGCTATATTGGCGGCATATTTGTATTTGCGGGCATTGGTGTTTTTATCTCAATGTATTGGGACGATTTCGGCTCTGCCGCGCGGGTGATTGTGACATTAGGAAAGGGTTTGGCTGCCTTTATCATGGCGCTGGCCTGCCTTTCTGACAAGCGCTATGAACGCGCCGCCACGCCACTATTTTTAATAGCCGCTTTATTGCAGCCAATGGGCATTTTAGTCATGTTAAATGAGTATTCATCGGGCGGCGATGCGCGGCATGGCTTGCTGTTTATGGCAATTTATATGCTGATTCAGCAGGGTGCGGCATTTTGGGCGAAACAAAGAACGGTACTGGCTTTTAGCGCTATTTTGTTTGGCTGCATATTCTTTGCCAATTTATTTGATATTTGGGATATGAATGAAAAGCTGATTGGCATTGTAATGGGCTTATCAATTACTTGCGTTGCCTATGCCTTAAACCAGTCGCGCCATATGGCGATTGCGCCATTTTGGTATTTTGTCGGCGCGGTTATCTTTATGTGGTCGTTATTCGAAACGGTTGAAAAAACACCGTTTGAAATTGTTTACTTAGGCTTTGCCGCGGCATTAATATTTTTAAGCACACTGGTGCGAAGCAGGGCGTTGCTAGCAGTGGGCACCTTATCTATGCTGGCCTATATCGGCTATTTTACCGCCAAACATTTTGCCAATACACTGGGCTGGCCGATAGCACTGGTGATTATTGGTGTGGCGCTGATTGGCTTTAGTGCGTTTGCCTTAAAATTAAACAATAAATACATAAAAACAATCAGTTAGTCGTTAAATTTAATGTGTTTTATTTATTAAATTTAACGATTTGTGCTATTATTTATGACATATTTTGAATGCGATTTGCGGCTTCTACACATTCTTCTAAACTTGCCACCAATGCCAAGCGAATAAAGTTTTTGCCAGGGTTAACGCCGTTTACTTCGCGCGCTAGATAACTGCCGGGTAGCGTTGTAATATTCAAATCACGGTATAGCTTTAAGGCAAAGCTAGTATCTGTTTCAGCTGGATTTTTGATTTTTGCCCACAAGTAAAACGCCGCATCTGGCATTTCTACCTCTAAAACATCGCTTAACATGGGTGTGACTGTTTTGAATTTTTCGGCATAAAGCTGGCGATTAACAATCACATGCGCATCGTCATTCCATGCCGTTTCAGATGCCGCTTGCACGGCTGGATTCATGGCGCAACCATGATATGTGCGGTAAAGCGTAAAGGCTTCAATAATTTTTGCATCGCCTGCAACAAAGCCAGAACGCATGCCGGGCACGTTTGAGCGTTTAGAAAGTGAGCTAAAAACCACCAAGTTTTTATAATCTCTGCCCAATTGATGTGCTGCTT
>JAYWCF010000197.1:0-12458 GCA_043780715.1 Methylotenera sp.
AGGTTGGCAGTAGAAAGTGAAATATTATTTGTACTAAATGCATTGGCAGTATTAGCTTTTTGTGCAGAAATTACGCGGCTACCCATCCAAGGGTCAGTCGCATTTAGTTTAGCAACCGCACATACACGACCGCTTGAATCTACTAATGTAGCCCACATTGGAAAACCAAAACCTGCTGCACCAGGAACTGCTGCTGCAAGCGCAGTTTGTAATTGAGCAAAAGTTGGCAAGTTGGCGCAAGTTACACCTGAACGGTCAGCAGCAAAAGCCGGTGCAGCAAACACACTAGAAGCTGCTAATAACATAGCGATAGAAAGTTTTTTATTCATTTTTAAATCTCCCGAATTATGATGAAGGTTGTAAAGCCATATAGCCTATTAATCATAGACGTCATAAATCATAATTCCTTTGCAATAGCGTGTGTAAATGTAACGGTTACATCTAGGAACTCGTTGCGGAAATTCAGTGACTTCGGCGTTGGTTTTGATTTTTCGGTTAAATCCAGCTTTAATTTTACATATCTCAACGTGAGGCGCTGTGGCTATGCGCTGGCATAACTAATTTGCAGAAACATTAAGCGATTAATCGAGGGGAGTAATCGCTTATAAGAGGCTGTATGAAATTTTTGTGACGGGTTGGCTGTGAGGTTAGCGCTGGTGTTTGTACTTAAGGCTTAGCATTAAAAATGCTTACACAAAAAAGTAATTAAACCTAAAAATGCATGCCAGTTTTAGCTGGCGTGGCAGTAGCCGATTGACGACTTTCTAGTGTAATCGTTTGCGTGCTACCTTCTTGGCCAACTTCTACCGCTTCTTGTTTAATGGCTTGTAAGTGTATGCCAGCGGTGATTTCTTGGTGTAGAAGCACTGATTTCTGTTTACCATCGGCTAGCTTAAATACCGCAAAGCCTTGCTTGCTATCTGCAGCTTGGCTATCTGCAGTTTTGCTGCCTCCAGTTTTGCTAACGCTAGCTTGCCTGCCTGTAGCAGCGTAAATACCCACCAGTTTAAAATTAACGGTGCTTGGTGCGGCTATGGCAATGCCTCCAGTTTTTGGGGTAAACCAATGCGCGGCTAGTATGGTGGCCGATTGGCTAGAAGCAGCTTGTTCTAAGGCTGGCGGCATGACTAATACGGTAGGCGAAAATAGTAGCCATATCCAGCGCGCTAGTAACATGCCGCCTAATATAAATACCGCGGCGTGCAGTAGGCTGGCAATTATTTCTGGCCATTTTTTTTCAAAGCGAATGGTAGGGCGTAAGGCGGCTAGTTTCATCGAAATATGGCTCCATAAGCTGATAACAAGCCCAGTAATATGGGTTGATGCAGCATGTAAACGGCTAAACTGTGACGGCCTAAGAAACCGACTGGTTTTAGCGCATTAGGCGGTGTGATGGTTAATGGCCATTTGGCCAGCTTTTCTTTAGCCAACGTTTCTTTAACTAGCTTTCCTTTAGCTAGCGTTCCTTTAACCAACGTTCCTTTAAGCTTATTCGGGCTAGCCCAAAGGCCGAGTCGTAAGCCAATGAATATTAAGCCTAACCATGGCAACATAGGCACGTAGTCTTCTGTGATGGGTTTGAAAGTCATCATGCCTAACCATTGCAACATAGGTTGGTTGAACGTGGCAGATTGATACAACAGGCCTAGCCCTAGTGCAGCAACAGCTAATGGCAATAGCCATTTTTCATGGCGCACTAAAAACCAGCACATCATGGTTGCCAGCACAATAAAGTGCAATACGCCAAAAAATATCCATGACTCAGGAAACATAAAATAGCTGCCAACGCTAACCAAAAAGGCACAGCCTGAAATGCGGCCTAATCTCAGCCAGCGCTGTTTTGCCGTGTGATGTTGCGCTAACGCCAAGCTAAAACCGGACACCAGTAAAAATGTGCTGAGTATCAGGCTACGTGCCACTAACCACGGCAGGCTGTGGTTAAGGTCTTGTACAATATAGCCTTGCATGCTGAGGTCAAAGCCAAAGTGATAGGCCATCATGGCTAAAATCGCCACGCCGCGCACGGTGTCGATGATGGGGTAACGAGGTGTTTTAGCGAGTGTCATGATTAAGTTAGAACTTTAATTGGTAGCGACCGCTAGCGGCAGAAGTTTCATTACCCATAACACGCAATAATTCTTGTAACGGCGTTTTGTTGGCGGCATTCGCTTCTGCAGTGCCGTCAAAATGCAGGCCTTCACTGGCAAGCCAGCGGCCGTTGCCTTGCAATATTAGCGGGCTGTCGCCTTGTGTTTCAAGCTTAATCTCCAGCGCGCTGCCACTGCCATTAAGTTTGGTGCGGTAATTACCAAGCGGATTCACCATGCTTAAAGGTGAGCTAGCTTGATTCCAATCGATATCAAGCTGGCCGAGAATTTCTGTGCGTGTGAGCGAGAAGTTTTCGCAGCGTACTGACAATTGCCCGCCCAGTTGCGCGGCTTTTAAGGTGGGCACCAGGGCTGAAACAATGTCAGCAGGCAGTGCAAAAGCGGCATGCTCAATATGTAAGCGTGTAGTGTCTAGCGTTAGCCAAAAAGGTGCGCCATCATTCCACGTAAGGTTGACTGAAAAGCGACCTGCTAGCAATTGCAAGGCTTGGGTATTCCAAGCGATTTTGCCTAGATTGATGACGGTGTTATTGGCTAGCGCATCGTTATTGCCATCAGTATTATTAGCCATACTATTGAGCAGTAAATTGCCATTGCCTTGCCACAAGCTACCCTGTGTGGACGCCAAACCTAGCCTGCCATGCGTCATTTGGCCGAGTAAACTGCCCAGTAATTGTGCAGGCGCATAAATGCACAAAAAAATCAGCGTGCTGGCAATGCCGAGTAAAAAAAGACGTTTCATATTCACTTAATCCTAAATTCTGACATCAGCTCAAACATTATTCAGCCGCGGTAAAAACAGCTTCAACTTTCACCTGCCCAGCAATGCCAGTCGGCGTAATGCGGCATGAAACTACACGCACATGGTTTTGGCTTTGCAGAGATTCCACCCATTTAAGCCAGCTATCAAAACTCACTTGTGTGAGCGTTATTGCCAATTGTTTATCAGCATTTTTCGCGGAGATATTACTGGCGCTTGCTTCGTTATAATTAGGCGCCAAACCCTGCATTTTTGCAGAAACTTGAATGGCTGCTTTAAGTGCGCCGGTTGAAGCGCCCAAGGCTTTGTATAGACCACGCAAACGTTCAATATCGGCCGCTTGGGTGCGCATTAATAATAGTTTGGCTTGTTGTTCTGGAATGACTTTCGCTAAGCGCTCGCGGCCATGTTGCACTGGCAACCAAGCAAAAGCATAAAAAATCAGGCATAGCGTGACAACTGCTAATGTGCTGAGTATGCGTTTTTCTTGGCTAGAAAAGCTGTTCCAGCGGGCGATTAGTGCTTGATTCATAGGGAGTTGATTCATAATGAATTGTTTCATACGTTGTTGATTCATAAAGCACTCGCACTAATCACAAGTTGACAATCTAGCCCTAGCGCCGAAGGTTTAGGGTTTTCTATAGTGGCCGATAAACCAGAGCTGCTTAAGCGTTGGCGCATGGCTTGGGCTTGTTCCATATCTGGCATTAATAGAGTAAAGGTCAGTTTGCCATTTTGATAATCCATGCCTTTGAGTCTTTCGGCTGAAATGGCGCCTATGCTAGTGGTTACGCTGGCAAGTAAGGGGATATAGTCTGCGTTGCCACTTTGGCCTGCGCCATGTTTTAAATCATCAAGATTACGCTGCATTTGCAAAGGCGCATCCACAATAGTGGTCGCGCTAGGAAAAGTGGCCTTAAATTGCGTCACCATAGCGAGTGTTAGCTGGCGATTTTCACGCGCTTTAATCGCATAATCAACCATAGAAAAACTCACTTGCAAGAGTAATAAACCTAGCAATGAGATTGCCGCCGGTTTAAAGGCAATTAGTCTGCGTGAAATGCCACCTGAAGGTTGAAAATCGCCCTGCAATAAATTAACTGTTGGTTTGGTGTTACTCACAAACCATTCTTGCTGGCTGGCACGAGTGATAGTAAGTGCTAGCTGTGTCGCCCATGCTTTGGCATGTGCCGGATAATCACCATAAATAATCAAGCTGGCAGGACGTTTAGTTTCGTCAGTTTGGACAAGCGCCATCGTCAGCACAAATGGCGCGGTTTCGCTATTAGCGTCTACATCTAAAATAAAACCTTGGCTGGCGCTAGTGCGAATAAAACTTTCGTGACCACGGCAAACTAGCGCCCAGCTATTCGCGGATAAATTCGCAGCTAAATTGGCCGCTAAATTCGGCAAAAGTGTTTCTGGAAACATACGGCTAGGGAATATTTCTGCGCGTGCGAGCCTATCTAAAACGCGCTTCATCCAAGCTTTTTGGATAACGGCCACTACAATTTGTGAGTCAGCTTGCGCGGCCAGCACCGCGTGCGTTTCTTCTGGCGGATTAATTAAACTCGATTCTACCAAAAATGGTAGCGCGTTTAATATTTTAGAATGATTGCCTGGCGGCAATTGCGCGGGGATAAAGCCAACCATCGCGGCTGGCACCACAATTTCAGTTTCGTCGCATTGTGGCAGTGCGCTTAAAATATCTTTGCCACGGCGTAGCACTTTTGCTTTGCCATCTAGGCTATCAACGCCGCCTAAACCGGGACGATCTAAAATAGCCCACTCGCAGCTATCTAGGTTTGCATCCCATGTGGCGGGTATCATTAATCGTAAGGTGGTCAACGGTATCTCTCCCAAACTAAATGTGGCCAACCGCTGCCATCGCGCTTAAGTAGCGCTTCGGTGCGTATTGTACTCTTTCCAAATTGCGTCTGGCTAGTGACCATAAAATAGCGGCTACCTACTGAAAACTGGCCATCGCTTAAGGTGATTTTGCTTTGTTCGAGTAACTTACCCACTTCTGTAATATTTTCAAAGGGGCGTAAATTGCGTGCTGCCACAATAGATTGCAATTCAAATTGCGATAATTCCGGCAACATTAAGCCTAATAGTTCTAGCGAGGCGGTATTCACATTAACCGGCGTTGGCTCTGGTAACACCGTGCAATATTGTTTTAATTTAGCGATACTTTCGTCAGTAAAACCCTGCACGCGGCTTAAATTACCTATTTCTACTAGCGGCTGATTGCCTGCGCGATAAGGCACTGGCTGTGTGAGATAGCGTTCACTTTCTGCGCCATTTGGATAGGTAATGTCAGCGTCTGGGTCTATCCAGTCTTTTAGCGCCTCAACAGAATCAGGGTTGCTGCCTACTAAAGATAGCAGCCGCTTGAAAAAATCAGTATTAGCCGCGTTATCTTGTAGCAAATTATTGAGATTACAATATTGTTGCTGGTCGGTAATAAAGCCCCTCACCGTGCCGCCTTCAAAGGGCGTGGCGGGTAGCCTAATAGCCCAATTCTCTTTTAAATGATCAACATTGCCGCCCTTGGCATCTTCAGCCAAAATGGCTCGCGACCAATGAATAGAAGCTTCGCCCATCCAGCGCGCTTGCGTGGCAGCAAAATGGTTTTCTAGCCGATTGATGAATCTTTGCTGCTGATAAACCATCGCCACTGCGATAGAAACCACTAAAGCGGCTAATAACATGGCTGAAACGACGGCGATGCCAGCTTGTTTATTTTTAGCTGAGCGTTTATTTTGCACCATTTTATGGACTAAGTTCGGCTTCATAACGCAAAAATCCGGGTTACAGTTTCACCCGATTCCAGTTTAATGATTAGTTGTACGGCTGCCGGCGCAAAGGGTTTTGTTGTTGATATTGCCGTTTGTGAGGCGGTTACTACTTCTGGCCAAACTTTTAGCCAGCGCCCATCGTCAGACAAATAGTTGAAGGCAATTTGAGCGACATGCGGTAATACTTGGAATATTTCAGGTTTGGCATTGGGTGCAACATCTAATGCGGGCCAAATCAGTAATTCAAGCGCGCCATTATGTAGTCGATAACCCACGCGGCGGCTATCCATCAAAAAGCCCGCTTGTTCGGGGTCGCCAAACCGGCTAAAAGCCAGCTGCGCACCATATTCTCCAGCAAAAGAGGGGCGTGCCAGCCAGGCCGGCTCTACCGTATCTTCACGGGATTTAATCGGGCGATTCACGCTTTGCTTAATATCCAACTCAAAGCGATCAAAAAATAAGATGAGTTGCTGCCATTTATCATCTTCAATTTGTACCCGCTCTTTGGTTTGAATCAGGCTGCTAATGCCTTTGTAGCCAATAATCGAAAGCACGGCAAAAATGGATAGCGCAACAATCACCTCGATTAAGGTAAAGCCTTTATTTTTTGGTTTTGGCATGGCTGCGGTTTTTAGCATGATTATGGGGCTTACTGTTTAGGTTCTAGTGTTAAAAATCCCACTAGTTTTCTTAACATAAACTGGCTATCTTCGGCGGCATAAACCTCAACCACTACTTTACGAAACGCAGGATTAGGTGTGTCGATAATCTCTTCTTTCCACTGCATCGTTATTCCAGCCTGTGTTTCTTCGCCTGTCAGCTTGCCTGGTGCAATCCAGTCATGTTTCGCCTTATGTAGTTCTAATCTATTTTGTGCAATTAAGTCTGCCACTACGCGACGTTTGAGTTCTGCACTAGAATCAAGCGCGTGACCGGCAGCGCGACTGGCGGCGGCCAGTGTTACCGCGATAATCGCCATTGCCACTAACACTTCTATTAGGGTAAAGCCGGCTGATTTTGAGCTGGGTTTTTTTTGACTTAAACTATTTTTCTTTGTAGCGCTCATAAAGCCGGAACTCCCGATGCTAGAGTTACGGCTAAATCAGGATTCAACATTTCAACCTTACCCAAAAGATTACCCCTAATCACGCGCCTTGTTTTACCTGTAGCGAGTTCAATCTGAAACGGTGCTTGTATGCCAGAAGGTGAAAGCGCAATCAGCCCATTCACACTGACTGCAGCTTGCTGTCTGTTGGCGGCCAGGATGCGCACCGCTTCGGGTAGTTTTCGCTCGCGCAACACTTCGTCCGTGATAATCGGTTGCCAAATGTTTTTTTCTTCATTACGCTGCAAAAATCGATAGCCCGCATCTGTTGGCATCCAAGCTAACCAATGGCCTTGGCTACTTGCAGCATCAGCCGCGTATTCCATCAGCGCCACTAAACGCGTCGCTTCTTCTTTTAGCACATCGTCATCGTTTTTCATTAACTTTGGCGTGACCAAGCCTAATGAAATGCCGACAATCACCAATACCACCATGAGCTCAAGCAAGGTAAAGCCGCTCATTAGCGGCTTAAATAGCTTAGGCTGATGTTGCGGCTGCGGCCGTGAAAAACTAGTTTGCCCAAGAGCCGATATCGGCATCGTTACCTTCTCCACCTGCGGCACCATCAACACCAAAGCTAAACACATCCAATTCACTACGAACGCCTGGAAATAGATATTGGTAGGGATTACCCCAAGGGTCAGTCGGTAGCTTATCCAAATAACCAGAGGTTTTCCAGTTGGTCGGTACCGGCGGTGTAGTTGGCTGACTTACTAGCGCTTGTAAACCTTGCTCTGTGGTTGGGTAACGTTGATTATCTAGCTTATATAATTTTAAAGCCTGCATTACAGAAGCAATATCTTGCTTTGCCGCAATCACTCTAGCTTCATCAGGCCGTCCCATGATTTTTGGCACGATGAGTGAGGCAAGTATGCCCATAATGACGATTACCACCATCATTTCAATGAGTGTGAAGCCTTGCTGAATGCGCTTATAAATCATGCTTACCCTTAACTAATTGCAAAAGTTTGAATCTCATTATAGCCAGCTCAATAACATAATGGTAATTAAGTGTGCCGAAATTAATGACTAAGGTTCCTAATATGGTGAGCCTTGATTTTTAGAACGCTACACGTTCTCTAGTATTGAGGCGTGTTGCATCAATTCATCAGCACTTAACTTTGCCCAATTTTTAGCCATTATTTATTTACACATGCAAAGGCCTGTGCGATAGAATTTTTAGATAGTAGGTTCGGCATACTTAATTATTGTACAGGTGACTGTTTCCCATCGTTGTCGTTATATGCCTGTTTAATTGCATACAAAGCTATTGTGCTATGATTAACATTGATTCTATGACAAAAGATTAGCAATAGTTAAGGTGATTAAGCGCATGAGAAGAGCTCAGCATGATTATTGATAACATAAAAGTTGATCGCGCTAGTATATTGTTATGGCTAAACAAGTTGCTTGCATCGCACATATTTGTGACTTCACACAAACATCAAAAATTTCTGCGTTATTTGGTTGAGCACACCTTAGATGGTAAAGCTGAACGGCTTAAAGGCTACAGCATAGCGGTTGATGCTTTGGGTCGCACGGCTGATTTCGATCCGAATCAAGATGCTATTGTCAGAGTTGAAGCCTATCGATTACGTGCTAAATTATGTGCGTATTATCAAAGTGTTGGCGAAAAAGATGAAGTGCAATTTCAACTTTTAAAAGGCAGTTATCAGATAGTTTTTCATTTTAAGTTCACTGAATATCAGGTAAATAATGTGCTTAACCGTCGCGCTGGTGAAGATAGGCGTTGTGAAGGTAGCGTACCTCAAGTGCCCGTTAATCTTGTTGCACAAGCCGCGTATTTGCGCGGTTTAGAGCAACATTTGATGCACACTGATGGCTCCATGCAAGCGGCGAAGGCACTTTTTCTTTTGGCCTTGGAATATGATGCTAATCATGCGCTTGCCCACGCATGGTTGTCTCGTACATTAATTTATCAATGTATGATGCAGTGGCAAACAAATGATGAAATTAACAAGGACATTGTTGAATTAGCTAATTTTCATGCATCGCTTGCGCTTAAAATAAATCCTGCATTACCCGCATTAATGACAGCCTATAGTTAGCCGAAGAATAGTGAGATAAGTTAGATATTAAGTCAGCATCACTTTTGTCCGTGTCGTTCGTCATAAGCACTAGTCGTCATATTTAGTTCATTAAACTGAAACGCCGCTGTAAACCCATCGGGTCAATATAGTTTAGATTTTTTCAACTCTGATCTTACTCAGAGTTGAGCTGATAATTATTCTAATCTATGGAGACTTTCATGCAATTTCGCCCTATTCCTGTTGCCATCGCATCGCTTTTTGCCGTCACGCTAGTTGGATGTGGTGGCGGTAGTAGCACTACCGCCCTAACCGGCGTGCTTTCAGATTCATACGTTAAAGGTGCAACTTACATTGCTTCACCTAGTGGCTTGCAAGGTGCTACTGGCGTTAATGGCGAGTTTTTATACAAACTTGGTGATAGCGTCACCTTTAAAGTAGGTAACGTGACATTAGGTACGCCAGTCAATATGTCTAATGCGGCTTTAAGTTTAGATGCTGGTCGTCTGATGATACGCCCTAAGGATATTGCTGGTGTAACTGAAGAAACCGATGAAAAGGCGCTATCTATCGCGCAATTCATTCAAACGGCGGCTGCTACATTTGCAACTAACGCAACTAATCTTGATATCAGCGGCAATGCTAGTAAGTTCACAACCACAGCCACTGTAGATTCTTTAGATAAAGTTAAAACATTGGCCGCCGCTGCTGGTTTGACGCCAGTTTCACTAGAAAAAGTAAGTGAGCATCTTTTAAATGCACCTGCTAATGTCAAATCTGTAGAATTTACCCCAACTGACATCACTGGCTTATCTGATGCTAACCGCGCCATTGCTTATACGAGTTCTGCCGTTAAAGTTACTTACGCAGATAACAGCGTAAAAACATTCCCACTTTCTTTTGTGAATTTGTTTAACAATACTGACACCAATAAAACCGCTGACGGCTCTGCCGCAGCTGCGATTCATGATAAGAATGGCTTGCCGATTAAAGATACTAACGGCAAAGTATATGTACCACAAACCCCTGATGCTAACTCATTGATGAATATCGGTGGCACACCATACATGGTTACGCAGTTTGAATATGAGAACCTAGACAGTGCTGGCGTCAGCCAATATGGCAAGGTGCCTATGGCTATGACTGTTTCTAAACTAAGTCAAAGCAAGGTAGATGGTAAATTTACCGTTGATTCAATCAAGCAGGTAGATTTCTCAAAAGTAAATGGTTTGTGGATTCCGTGTGCAGGTGCTCGCTCACCTTGGAACACACATTTGGGTTCAGAAGAATATGAACCAGATGCACGTTGCGATGTAAGCAGTGGTGACACGGTTTATGCCTTAACTACTTCATGCACAAATATGGAATACACCGCCCGCATGAATGCATTCCGCACTTTATATGGCGATACAACGGCATCACCTTACAATTATGGTCGTGTGCCTGAAGTGACGGTGAATATTGATGGTACTAGCACGGTTGAAAAATGGTATACCTTAGGCCGTATCTCGCGTGAAAAAGTACAATTTTTCGGTGATTCTCGCACAGCGCTTCAAGGTGATGATGGTACTTTTACTATGTTAACGATGTTCGTTGCCGACAAAGCTAAAGACTTATCAGCAGGCTCTTTATACGCAGCTAAATGGACGACTACCGTTAATACAGCGGCTGGCTCTGGCACACTGAGCTGGATAAAACTTGGGCATACGACCAATGCCGAAATTAAAGCGGCCGTAGATGCTGGTGTTAAGTTTAGCGATTTGTTTGAAACCAGCACGGGTGCTGCAGTTGGTTTTACTGAAATCATTCATGGCCATGAAGTAAAAACCACTGAGTATCTAAAGCTTAAAACTGGTACTTATGGTACTACTGGGGTCAGTATTGCCACACTCGCTGCATTTTTAGAGACTCGTCGTTATGGAGCCATTAATGGTGCCACCTCTGAGTTCGAAAAATACGAGGGACTTGCTTACAATGCGCGCGATAATAAAGCGTATGCCGCTATTTCTAGTGTAGCCGGTGGAATGTCAGATTTACTCGGTGATATTCAATTGCCAGCCACTATCAACTCAGGTGCGGTCTACGAGTTTAACCTTAAGCCTAGTCAAAAAGATAGCAGTAACAACGACATCTTGAGCGCTTTCGTACCAGTAGACATGAAGTCTTTAGTGGTTGGTGAAGATCTGCTTGTTAAAGATGGCGATGGCAATAGTTCTGTACTGGATAAAATCTCTCGTCTGGACAACCTAGCCTTTTCAGAAAGAATGCGCGTGTTGTTCATTGGTGAAGATAGTGGCCGCCATCTTAATAACTACTTATGGGCTTATCATTTAGATACTGGCAAGCTAGTGCGTATTCTTTCGCTACCAGCAGGCGCCGAATCTACCGGTTTGCAAGTGGTGGATAATATGAATGGCTTTGCTTACATTACCAGCAACTACCAGCATGCGGGCGATGCGAACGGCTTTACTAGTGGCGCGTACACAAGAGCAAAGGCGCTGATCAACACCGATAAAGCTGAAGTTGGCTATTTGGGTGGTATTCCAGCAATGCGCTAAATTAAAGTTTAGAACACTGCTTTACCAGCATTATTCGTAAGGCGTGTTCGTAGTGTTTCTCTAAAAGGGAATAGTCTTTGACTATTTCCTTTTTTATTTGTGACAAGCTAAAAACGTAGCAATTAATCAAGCCTTCAATACCAAAGGCAACCCCGCCGCCACAAAAGTAACCTTATTGGCAACCGCCGCTACCGCTTGGTTCAGCCGACCTTGTTCATCTTGAAACTGACGGTTGATTTCACCTAGCGGCACTATGCCCATACCCACTTCGTTGCTGACTAATATCACTGTGCCGGGTAGTTGAGATAACACCGCTAATAGCGCCTCACGTTCTGCTTGCCAGCTAGATTCTTTAGGCGGATTGCAATCCGCACATATCCATTGCGCTAGCCATAAAGTCAGGCAATCGACAATTAAACATTGATTGGCTGCAGCTAAGCGTTTGAGTGTAGCCGCAAGAAAATGCGGCTCTTCTACCAGCGCCCAATCGGCAGGGCGGCGGTCTTTATGGTGTTGTATTCTTGCGCCAAATTCGGCATCGTAAATTTGTGCGCTAGCAATGTAGGTAACAGCAAGGCCGCTCTCTAATGCCAATTTTTCTGCATAAGCGCTTTTGCCTGAGCGTGCGCCGCCTAAAATTAAATGTGTGGTCATTTAGATACTTTCCAGTGTTTGATGGGTTTGAGCTGCTTGCCATTCTTGAATAATTGCTTGCACTTGTTTAAGGCCATGTGTGATGGACAATTGGGGACAGACCACTATTTATTTCAATTTTATCCATGATTTATTCTAAACTAAATCAATAAACCGATGTTGCAAACCTTGTAAATTAAACTCTTGTAGCTAGCGTAGCCCGTATGCAATACGGGGATAATGTGACTTCTACTCACCAAACTTCCCCGTATTGCATACGGGCTACTTGCTTAAACTTATTATTAGTGAAAATTCTTTGTAGATTGCCTATCAAAGCTGAACGTCTCCTAAGGGGATGTTGCAGCCGGCCAGCTTTGATTTTCGTATGACTGGATAGGGTCGCAACTTGCCCCATGACCCCTTAATTGGCTTGCCACAAAGCCGC
>JAYWCF010000198.1:0-4590 GCA_043780715.1 Methylotenera sp.
CCGGCAAACACCTGTGGCAACGCACCATTACCAGCACTGTTTTTGGTGAGGCGGTTGATACCATTATGTTTGTGCCGCTGGCGTTTTGGAATACAGGCATTATTCCAAACGATAAAATACCACTGATAATTGGCGCGCAGATTATTGCTAAAATTGCAGTAGAAGTAGCATTTACGCCCGTGGTTTATAAAGTGGTCGCGTTTCTAAAAAAAGCAGAGCAAACAGATTATTACGATAAGCACACAGATTTTAACCCTTTTAAACTGTAAAAATTTAAACATTAAAAATAGAGATTCACATTGACTGAAACCATAGCAACAACAAACGTAACTTGGCAAGAAAAAGGCAAGCCGCAACAAGCGGTTTGGCAAAGTGAGGCGAACGCCGCACCACCTAAAAGTATACTAATTGCAGATGATGCGACCAGCGCAAAAGACGCTTATAAGTTGATATGCGAGGGCACGGCTTTTTTGTATAAAGGTGATTTTCAAAACGCCAAACAGATGCTGCAAGCCATTACGCGCAAGTTTGATATTAAGCCTATCAAGCCAGCCGAGAACCTCACGCAAGCTTTTCACCAACATCGTGCAAGGCAAATTCAGCGCGCTAATATCACCAATAAAATATTAATAGAACTTAATTACGGCAGTTGCGATTTAAAACGCGCGCCAGATGTAAAAGAAGCGGTTGCAGGGGCGTTAATCGTTAACGCCAAGTTAGATAAAGTGCCAGCAAAAATGGTGCTGTCACTACGTGAGTTATTAGGTATGAATGGTGCGCACGAATGGCGCAAAAAAGGCGTGCCTGTTGATGCGCTACCAGCCAATATCCACGCGCACTATGGTGTTTATTCGCCAATTCGCGGTGAGTATTTAGATTTGATTAATACTACCTCATTGGGCAACGCCAAAACCGCTTTTGATATTGGTACAGGCACTGGCGTAATTGCGGCCATTTTGGTGACGCGCGGCATTAAAGCGGTAATTGCTACCGATAACAGCCTGCGCGCCTTAAATTGCGCGGCTGATAACGTTGAAAAGCTGAATTTAAAATCGTATATCACGGTTGAGCAAGCCAATCTGTTCCCAAGCGGGCATAAAAAAGCCGATTTAATTGTGTGTAATCCGCCATGGTTGCCAGCTAAAGCCAATGCGCCAATAGAGCATGCGATTTACGACCCAAACAGCGCGATGCTTAAAGGTTTTTTAAACGGCGTAAAAGCGCATTTAAATGATGATGGTGAAGCTTGGTTGATTCTTTCCGATTTAGCAGAGCATCTAGGTTTGCGTACCTCAGAAGAATTGCAAAAATGGATTGCCGATGCGGGATTAACGGTTGTTGAAAAACTGGATATCGCACCAAAACACGCAAAATCCAGCGACCAATCTGACCCTCTGTATGCGGCGCGGGTAAAAGAAGTCACCTCGCTTTATCGTTTAAAACCCATTTAATCTATTTTAAGGACAGATGATGAGTTTAGGGCCTGTCATGCTAGATATGGTCGGCACAGAATTAACTGCTGATGACATCAAACGCTTACAACATCCGCTAGTTGGCGGCGTGATTTTATTTGCACGCAACTTTGTCAGTTGTAGCCAGCTTAAAGCGCTAACAGCTAGCATTCATTCGGTACGTCAGCCACCTTTATTGATAGCGGTAGACCATGAAGGTGGCCGAGTGCAGCGCTTTAGAGAGGGCTTTACCAAGATACCGCCTATGCGTGAGTTTGGTAAAATTTGGGATAAAAACCCTAAAAAAGCGCGTGAGCTGGCGATTGAAGCAGGCTGGATTTTAGCGGCAGAATTGCGCGCACATGGTATTGATTTCAGTTTTACGCCAGTGCTGGACATGGATTACGGCGATAGCTTGGTGATTGGCGATAGGGCGTTTCATCAGGATGCAACGGCCATTAATGAATTAGCCTTTAGCTTGATGCAGGGCCTTAAAAAAGGCGGTATGTCAGCGGTTGGCAAGCATTTTCCTGGGCATGGTTTTGTGGTGGCCGATTCGCATGTGAGTATTCCTATTGATGAGCGCAGTTTTGATGAAATTGCCGCTAACGATATGCAGCCGTTTAAGCAGATGATTGATGAAGGTTTAGCGGCGATTATGCCGGCGCATGTGATTTACCCAAAAGTAGACGATAAACCAGCTGGATTTTCACCAAAATGGTTACAAAAAGTATTGCGCGAGCGCTTAGGCTTTAACGGCGTGATTTTTAGCGATGATTTAAGCATGGAAGGTGCTACGGTAGGCGGCGATGTTACAACGCGTAGCCTTGCCGCGCTAAATGCGGGCTGCGATATGGTGCTATTGTGTAATAAGCCTGATTTGGCTGATGAATTATTAGCGAAATTACAGTGGAAAATGTCAGCACTTAGCATATTAAGGTTAGCGCGTATGCATGGTGGCCATCATCCTGCCGATACCGATGGGCTGCATGAGAATGCGCAATTTGTGGCGGCTGTAAAACGCGTTGGATTAGTGGGTAAACAAGAAGGTGAGTTATTTGCTTAATTAAATTAAAGCAAACGAAATTTAAGCGTAAAAAAACGCAAGCTTAAAATGATTAAGCTTGCGTTGGAAGCAACTTTTAAAACTACTCTAGTTACACTTTACGGCGTGATGAAACCGCTGTAAACAAACCTAACGATAATGCCATTAATGGTAATGAAGCTGGTAATGGCACTGCGCTGATTGGTGCGGCAACAACGCTTACACCAACTACAAAGTCATCATAATCTTCTGCACCAGAAGCGCTGTCGTTAAAGCCTAAAACATAATCAAATGGGCCGAAGTTAGTACCGTTTGTCGGAGCTAGGTTGCCGTCTAAAATTGCAAAGCCAAGTGTTGGCGTTACTACTCCACCGTTACTAAAAGAACCGCCTTGATCATCACTGAACGTGAAGTTTAAAGCACCTGAATCTACAGAAACTGGCGCTGTTACCGTACCAACAGCACTGCTTTTTGTTAATGTGTTACCAAAGAATGAAAACGAATTGTTAAAACTGCTTTCGCTACCTAAGTAGGTAAATGTAACAAGACTAGTTTGGTTTGCCGCTAAAGTGCCTAAAAAGCCACTTGTATAAATACCAGTTGAAGCAGCTGGTTGGCCGCTGTAACCAGAAAAGTTTGTGAATGATGAGCCTAAAACGCTTAAGCTAGCGGCTTGTGCAATGCCCACAGCTGAAAACAATGATAAGGCCACCGAGATTTTTGCTAATGTATTACGTTTGGTTGTGTTCATAGAGCTCCTAAATTTAATTAAAAAATTGAAAAAAATTGAAAAAAGTGTAGTAAAAGATGTAATGAAAGATTAATAGTTAAGGCGCATAGTAAGTGCTGAGTTGTTTATAGTCTGTACGACAACGTACATTGTGAAAATTTAATGATTTAAGCTAGTCAATTCGGACTAACTAATTAGGGCTAGTTATTTGGACTGTCTTCTGACGCGTGAATTTATTTAACAATTTGTCACTTGAAACTTACAACTAAAGTCGCTATCTTATAAGTATTGCCTTTTGGCAACTTTTTAAAAGGAATAAACCATGTTAGATGATATGCAAGTACTAGGTCGTGAAGGTAGTTTAGCTACAACACAAAATAAGGTATTACGTAACACTTATGCCTTGCTTGGCTTAACCATGATTCCAACCGTAATCGGTGCTTTGGTTGGTATGAAAATGAATTTTGCTTTTGCAGCAGAGCATCCATTTATGTTTGCAATTGGCGCAATGGCAGTAATGTACGGCTTATTTGCCGCCATTAACGCAAACCGCAATAGCAGCATTGGCGTTGTTTTGTTGCTAGGATTAACGTTTTTATTGGGTTTAATGTTAGGCCCAATTTTGCAACACGCGCTTCATTTAAATAATGGTGGTCAAATCGTTGGCTTGGCGGCTGGCGGCACTGGTGTTATTTTGATGACAATGGCGGGTATTGCTACTACCACCAAAAAAGACTTTAGCTTTATGGGTAAATTCTTAATGGTGGGCATTATTTTGTTAATCGTAGCATCGTTAGCTAATATCTTCTTTCAAATCCCAGCCATGGCATTAGCCTTGTCAGGCATTGGCGTTATCTTGTTCTCTGGCTTTATTTTGTATGATGTAAGCCGTATTGTGAATGGTGGCGAAACCAATTATGTGATGGCCACATTAAGTTTGTATATGAGCATTTATAACTTATTTACTAGCTTGTTACAGTTGCTGATGGGTTTAATGGGTAGCAACGATTAAGTCGTATCTTTAATAAAAAAGCAGACTTTAATAAAAAAGCCGACTTTATGTCGGCTTTTTTATTGCTTGTTAACTAATCTTCGTTGCCTGAAAAATTCAGATAGCACTGCGCCACATTCTAAAGCCAGTATGCCGCCAACTACTTCAGTATGATGATTAAGCTTAGGCTCATTCATTAAGTTAATCACACTGCCGCAAGCGCCCGTTTTAGGGTCGCTAGCGCCATAGATTAGTTTTGCGATACGTGCATGTTGCATAGCGCCGCTACACATGGCGCATGGCTCTAGCGTGACATACAAGCTGCAATCCACTAAACGGTAATTGCCCAAATAAGCGGCGGCTTCACGCATCG
>JAYWCF010000199.1:0-4587 GCA_043780715.1 Methylotenera sp.
AGTGTAATAATTGATTGCTAATATTAGGTTAATTAAAATAAAGTCGCCAATAAGAAGGGTAGTAAATATGCAGTTTGAACACACCTCTAAACAGTATGATGCTGAGCTAGAATCCGTTCGCGCCAAAGTGCTTGAAATGGGCGGCATGGTTGAGCAACAAATTGTGAATGCGCTAGAGGCCTTAATTAAGGCCGATATTAAATTGGCCAAAGAAGTGATGGAAGCGGATTCGCGAGTTAACTCACTTGAAGTTCAAATTGATGAAGATTGTAGCCATATTATTGCCCGTCGCCAGCCAGCAGCGGGCGATTTGCGCATGGTGATGATGATGGTTAAAACCATTACCGATTTAGAGCGTATTGGTGATGAAGCCACTAAAATTGCCCGCACCGCGCAACGTATTTTTGATGAAGACCGCATGTATAAACCGCGCTTTAACGAAATTAAAGCCATGGTTAAAATTGTGCGCGAAATGTTACGCACTTCTTTAGATGCATTTGCGCGCTTAGATGTAAGCCAAACGGTTGAAGTGGCGAAGCAGGATGAGTTGGTGGATGAGCAATTCCGCGCGGCGATGCGTCAGTTGGTGATGTATATGCTAGAAGATCCACGCACTATTTCAATGTCGTTAGAAGTGTTATTTGTGGCAAAAGCGGTTGAGCGTATTGGTGACCATGCTAAAAACATCGCCGAATATGTGGTGTATATGGTGAAAGGCAAAGACGTTCGCCATAGCAGCTTGCAAGAAATGGAACGCGAAACCTTGCAACCATAAGGTTTAGTAGTTAATAAAAAAGCACCTTAATCGGTGCTTTTTTTATGCCTGATAATTTTTAATTAGCAGGTGGAACGTAGCCGCTAGCGGTATCGGCGCCTTCACCAAAAAAGTATTTTTCGGTTTGCTCGCTTAAATATTTACGCGCGGCTGGGTCTGCTAAGCTAAGACGGTTTTCATTCACTAGCATGGTTTGTTGTTTTAACCACGCCGCCCAAGCTTCTTTAGAAACTTGCAAATAAATGCGCTTACCCAGCTCGCCCGGGTACGGCGGAAAATCCATGCCATCTAAATCTTTACCTAATTTAATGCAATGTACAGTGCGTGCCATTTAAAAACCTTTATCCAATTAATTACATACAACAAAACAATATGATAACGCATGTTAAAATAATTCGATTATTTTTCATGATTGATACGCGTAATGACTATTGATTCAAAACCCCATATTGAAAGCCCGTTTAAAGGTAAAACCGGCTTGCGCCGTTTGTTGAATGCATTTGGCTATTCAGTCGAAGGTTTTAAAGCCGCTTACAAGCATGAAGATGCCTTTAGGCAAGAGGTTTTATTTTCAATTATCTTAACGCCACTGGCGTTTTACTTGGGTAACAATGCCATTGAAATTGCCTTAATGGTTGCCAGCGTATTGTTGGTGTTAATTGTTGAATTGCTAAATTCGGCCATTGAAGCCGTGGTCGATCGTGTATCGATTGAGCGCCACGAATTAGCAAAACGCGCCAAGGATATTGGCAGCGCAGCGGTATTTATTGCCTTGCTGGTTGTGGTGGTGGTTTGGTGTTTAATCCTATTTTATTAATGATAAAACTTTAAACACCAAACTTTAAAATCAATCCCAATTACTTTTTAAGATGCCAACCGTGAGTGCCGTTGGCATCTACCGTGTACTCAAGCAAGGTAATCCAAGCGCCTGCTGCCGCTACAAAAAATACAAATCCTAATATTACAAATTTCGGCGCACTCATACTCAATTACCTTTTTAAAATTTAAAAAAATAATGAGTGATGTTGCTGATATTTGGTTCACAAGCTGTTTAATACAATACGAGTTGTATCAAATTGTAGTTAAAAATCGCCACGCAAACCAATCAATAACGAGCGCTCACCTGCTGGTGCAATATCTTTTAAAAATGAAGCATGTTCGCGTATTTCATCATTGAGCAAATTGTTGGCTTTTGCAAACAATTCTAAATTAAGCTTGGTTGGCAATTTGTACGCCATTAGCGCGCTCACATTGGTGTAGCCATCGGTTGCTAGTTCATTACTCGCGGTGTTGTTTTGATTAAAAGCACATAGCACATCCAATTTTGCGCTAAAGCTATTTAATTGATATTGCAGACCAGCACCCAAACGCAACGGTGCAATTCGCGGCAAATAGTCATTGGTACGCTGCTCTTTGGCATGCACATAATCACCTCGCAGGTTTAATGTTAGCTGGTCTGTCAGCCCTACTTTGCCTTCAAACTCCAGCCCTTTAAAAACGGCTGGCACCGCGCGAAACTGGGCTTCTGGCAGCTCTGCACCAATTGCGCCGATTAAATTACCTGTTTTAAATAAGCCAATAAAATTGCTAAACCGTGTGTAATACGCGCCAACACTAAAGGCATTTTTGGCATCTTTCCAACGGATTTGTGCATCAATACCGTTGGATTTTTCTTCTTTAAAATTGGTATTTCCAACTTCAAATTGGCCAGTAGCCACATGCGCACCGTTCGCATACAGCTCAAAATAGCTAGGTGCGCGCTCGTTATGCGATAAATTACTGGTGAGCGACCAATTTTCATTGATGCTATACAAGCCGCCTAAGGCCACACTATTTGGGTTAAAACTATTATTTTGCCCTGCGCCAAAGTTAACATTGTCTTTAGAATCGACTGTTGCATGCCCTAATCGACCACCAAAAGTGATTTTATGCTGTAATTTTTCACCAATCGGCAATTCTTCATACACATACAAGGCTTTGTTTTGCGTATTTACGCCTGGCACAAACGCTTCAGCGCCAAGCGCCTCAAAATTGGTGTTGTTAAACTGCAATCCAAGCACACCGTTTAAGGCCAATCCATTACCCAAATTAATTTTGGCATGCCCTGCTTCTAAGCTGCCTTCAACGCCGCGGTTTAAAAAGGTAGTGCCTACTTCGCCGCCTTCTAATTCGCGGTGTTCATAATCGGTATGCGCCATGCGAAATTTAACGCGATTAAAAATCCCTGTTAAATCGGTAAATTCACTGGCAATATCCCAACGGTCGCTTTTCATATCAATGCGCACGGCTTGTTCGGCCACTACGCCGTAATTATTATTCAGCGTAGAAAACGATGCGCCGATATAGCCGTTTTCAAAAGTAAGCGCTGCGCCCAAAGCGCCGCCATCGCCTTCTGCGCTGCTATTAATCAATTTGCCATGATTTTCGCGTGGCGTGCCATCTGCCTCACTTTTACGGCGCGATACGGCAAAACCATCAATATCTAAATCACTGGTTTTGCGTGAATAAACATCGGCATGAATGGCAAATTGACCATTGCCTACATCCACCACCATAGCGCCGTTGCGGGTATTTTCTGGCCCACCAAAACGCGTTTCGGCGCGGCCTGTAATGCCGTCTAATTGCTCTTTAGGAATACGATGGTCAATAGCATTGACCACTCCGCCCACTGCACTGCCGCCATATAACAAGGCCGCAGGGCCACGAACCACGTCAATTTGCTCAATAATTAAAGGATCAATTCCAACCGCATGGTCAAAACTTAAGCTGGACGCATCTAAAACACCAATGCCGTTTTGCATTATGCGCACGCGCTCACCATCCAATCCGCGAATCACTGGCCTAGATGCGTTAGGGCCAAATTGGGTGGCCGTCACACCCGGAATACCATTAAGCGTTTCGCCCAGCGTGCCTTCACGGCGCAAACTTAACTCACGGCCATTTAATACGCTAACAGGCACGACTAGCTCATCTGAACCCACACCTAATGGATTACCAGTAACCGCTAAGGCAGGCAAATCGATTTTGGTCGCATCGGCCGCATAAACACTGGGGGTAAAAAAAGTTGCCATCACTAAAACTATAGGCCTAGTTTTGAAAAAATATGGCCAATGCGTTGGGCACGCATACGCCTGTTCAATCTGAAACATAATGAAATCCTCAAAAAACTTAATACAAAAAGTACCAATAAGCGCGTTAAGCTATTGGCTGATTAATGGCTAAATTTAAGCGGTTTGAGGTGGCGCGCGCGCAGAATAGGCGCGATTGAGAAGATTGAAAAACGAAAAATGGCTATCTGAAACAGGCGCAGATAGTGATTGATTAAACACCAACAGGATAGCGCTAGCTGCCAATGCACTTTCAATATCAGCATGGCTAATACATTGTTGACATTGGTGATTAGGCGCTTGTTTGTCTTGCTTTGATTGCTGATTTGAGTGTTGATTTTCTTGATTTTGCTGATTGTAATCGGATAAGTGGCTGATTTCATGCGTGGCAACACCCATTTGCGTAAACGCAAATAAAATGACCAAGCTGAAATGAATAAAAAACCTATGCAACATAATGCAATGTTAGCAGAAAAAAATGACTAGTTTGTGAACAAAAATTCAAAAGGCCGTGTTTTGTAAGAATTTATACGTAGCTTGATGCATTGAATTTATTAGGTAAATTTGTATAAAAATTTATTTAATATAAATTTAATACGTAACTACAGGGTAGATTTAATGCTAAAACGAAATTTTATTTTTAATAAATGCGTATCTTTTGAGCGTCAGCTTCCGGCCTTGAATTCAACCGGTCGATGCAACAGA
>JAYWCF010000200.1:0-4580 GCA_043780715.1 Methylotenera sp.
TTGCACTGTGCATTTAGATGGCCAAGCGATACGCTCTTGCATTACGCCGGTTAGCGCGGCGGTGGGCAAAAAAATCACCACCATTGAAGATATGCAAAACCAGAAAGTTGGCCAAGCGGTGCAAGCGGCGTGGGGTGAAATTGATGTGGTGCAATGCGGTTATTGCCAATCTGGGCAGATTATGGCGGCTACTGCTTTGCTTGCCAGCAATCAAAAACCAACAGATGCCGATATTGATGCGGCCATGACAGGCAATATTTGCCGTTGCGGTACATACCCGCGTATTCGCGCCGCCATTCACAATGCTGCCAGCAAGTTAGCTTAAGGACCCAACCATGAATGCACCTATTAACATCTCTAGAAGAACATTTATTAAAGCCACTGCGCTTGTGGCAGGTGGCCTAATTATTGGCTTTACTATTCCGCATGCTAAGCGCTTTTTAATGCCTGGCACTACTCCTGCAGATGCCACAAAAGACGCAGCAAAGTTACCTGCACCCAATGCTTTTTTACGCATAGGCAGTGACAACACAATTACCGTGATGCTAGCCCACAGCGAGATGGGTCAAAGTATTTGGACCACTTTACCGATGCTGATTGCAGAAGAGTTAGATGCGGATTGGAGCAAAATTAAAGTTGAACATGCCTCTGCCGCGCCAGAATACGCGCACACAGCTTATGGCATCCAAATCACAGGCGGCTCATCAACCACATGGTCAGAATTCGATCGCTACCGCCAAGCTGGCGCTTTAACGCGCGCGCTGCTTATTAACGCCGCCGCAACAGAATTAGGCGTTGCTGCAAATACCTTAAAAACTGAAAACGGCTTTGTGATTAGTGGTGATAAAAAAATCAGCTATGGCGAACTGGCAGAAGCGGCCGCCAAACTAGAAACGCCTAAAGCAATTACTTTAAAAGACCCTAAAGACTGGAAAATTATCGGCAAGGCCACCAAACGTTTAGATGGCCCTGAGAAAATAAATGGCACTGCGATATTTGGCCAAGATATTCATCTTGAAGGTTTGATGATAGCCATGGTCGCACGCTCACCAGTATTTGGCGGCACCGTTAAAAGCTTTGATGCAAGCGCCGCCAAGCAAATTAAAGGCGTAAAAAATGTGGTGCAAGTGCCAACGGGTATTGCCGTAATTGCGGATAATTATTGGGCCGCAAAAACAGGTCGCGAAGCGCTGAAAATAGATTGGGATTTGGGTGAAAATGCCAGCCTTGATTCAGCTACTTTGTTGGCCGAATACCAAAAGCTGGCCGCCACAACTGGCTTAATTGCCGCAAAAGCCGGCGACAATAAAGCAGCGATGGCAAAAGCGGATAAATTCATTGAAGCAGAGTATGCACTACCCTATTTAGCCCATTCGCCAATGGAGCCGCTGAATTGCGCTGTAAAAATTGATAAAGATAGCTGCGAAATTTGGACTGGCACGCAAATGCAGGGCACGGATCAGGCCGCCGCCGCCAAAATATTGGGCTTAAAACCTGAGCAAGTTAAAATCCACACCTTATTTTTAGGTGGTGGTTTTGGTCGCCGTGCTAACCCTGCGGCGGACTTTGTATCAGAAGCGGTACAAGTTGCCAAAGCGGCTGGTGTACCTGTAAAAACTGTTTGGAGCCGTGAAGATGACGTGAAAGGCGGCTACTACCGCCCAATGTATGTGCACAAAGCTAAAATTGCGTTAGATGAAAATGGCATGCCATCGGCTTGGGAGCACGTGGCAGTTGGCCAATCCATTATGCTCGGCACACCGTTTGAGGCGTTTCAGATTAAAGATGGCATTGATGCGACATCGGTAGAAGGCACCGCCGATTCGCCATATTTAAAAAGCATTCCCAACCATCAAGTTAGCTTGCACACAGCCAAAACCAAAGTGCCAGTGTTGTGGTGGCGCTCTGTTGGGCACAGCCATACCGCATTTGTGATGGAAAGTTTGATTGATGAGTTAGCTGATTTGGCTAAAAAAGACTCTTTGGAATATCGCCGTGCCTTATTAAAAGGTCATCCGCGCCACTTAGCAGCGCTTAATTTAGCGGCCGAAAAAGCCGATTGGGGTAAGCCATTAGCTAAAGGCGTGTTCCGTGGCATTGCGGTGCATGAATCATTTGGCAGCTTTGTGGCGCAAGTGGCCGAAGTGTCTGTGACCAATGGCGAAGTTAAAGTACATCGCATCGTTTCCGCCATTGATTGCGGCCTTGCGGTGAATCCTGATTCACTCAAAGCGCAAATGGAATCATCGGTTTCGTTTGGTTTAGGCGCGGCTATGCAAAGCGAAATTACCTTTAAAGATGGCAAAGTAGTGCAATCTAATTTTCACGATTATCAAGTAATGCGCATGGCGAATATGCCAAAAGTGGAGGTGTATATTGTGCAAAGCACCGAAAAAATGGGCGGCGTAGGTGAGCCAGGATTGCCGCCAGTGGCGCCTGCGGTAACCAATGCGATTTTTGCCGCTACGGGTAAACGCATTCGTACTTTGCCGATTGGCAATCAGCTTGCTTAGATTATGAAATCAGCTGATTTAGAAGTATTAACTCACGCGCTGCAATGGCTGAAGGATGGCTACAAAGCACATTTGTTTACCGTTGTGCAAACATGGGGTTCTGCCCCGCGTTTGCCGGGTGCCATATTGGTGGTGCGCGAAGATGGGCATTTGGTGGGTTCCGTTTCTGGCGGCTGTATTGAAGATGATTTAGCCGATAAAGCGCGCAATCGTGTGCTGCCAAAAACGGCATCGGTGATGGAATACGGCATTAGCCGCGATGAAGCGCAGCGATTCAATATTCCTTGCGGCGGCCGCTTGCAGATTGTGGTTGAGCCAATTAATGATGTTGCGCAACTCTTGCCGCTAGTGCAGGCGTTAGAAGTACGCAAACTCATGAAGCGCTCAGTTAATCTAAAAACTGGTCAAGTTAAATTAATTCAAGTATTACCAGAAGGTTTGCCCAAAATTGACGGCGATTGGTTTCATACGTATTTTGGCCCGCAATGGCGCTTGCTGATTATTGGCGCCAACCAATTAGGTTCTACGCTGGCGAGCATGGCGCAAGTGCTGGATTTTGATGTGCTGATTTGTGAGCCGCGCCAAGAAATTCGCGATGAATGGCATGTGGAAGGCGTCACTTGGGTGGAAGGCATGCCAGATGATGTGGTGCTAGAAATCAATCCAGATGCGCACACCGCGATTGTGGCGCTGACGCATGACCCTAAATTGGATGATATGGCTTTGCTGGAAGCGTTAAAATCGGATGCGTTTTATGTGGGTGCGCTTGGTTCGCACAAAAACCAAGAAAAGCGCCGCGAACGTATGCGAATGTTTGATTTAAATGAATTAGAAATCGCTACCTTACGCGGCCCAGTTGGCTTACAAATTGGTAGCCGCACGCCTGCTGAAATCGCCATCGCTATTTTGGCCGAGTTAATTCAAGTGCGCGCGCAGCAACTAAAAATGGGGGCTGGCTTTATTGATGATATCAGCCAAATTAACGATACAAGCAAAGCACGCTGCGAGGCTTAAATTTTTGAATCGACAGGCTTTAAAGTTGTTGGCTTAAATCGGCAGGCGTATCAATATCCGCCAAAATTCCTGCATCTTCACAAGCCAACAATGTCACATCATTTGCATGGCGCTTTATAATAGATCGCGCGCCTTCATCACCATGCAAGCTTTCTAATTCAAGGCGAAATTTAGCAGAAAACCCAACTGGATGGCCGCGCTGGCCTTGATAAGTGGGTATTACAATTGAAGCGCCTGCATTTAATTGGGCGGCAACTGCGCGAATAGTTTCGGCTTTAATATAAGGCATATCGGCCAGCGCAATCACAAAACCGTCAGCCGCCTCTGCAAAGCTAGCTGAAAAACGAATGGCGGTTGCTAAGCTGTCGGCCATTTCTGGTTTGTTTTCATCACAAAATACCAGCTTAAAGCCTTTATCAGCCAACAATTGTGTCAGCACTTTATTTTCTGCTCTCACTACAGCAACACAAGTGGGAATCGCCTGAATTAAGTTTTCAGCCGCCGCCATTGCAATTAAGCGCCCGCCTGGCAAAGGCTGTAAAAGCTTATCCGCAACGCCAAATCGGCGTGAAAAACCAGCAGATAGTAAAATTCCAATCATTAATGCCTTTTCAAAATAATTTAAGACTGTATTACATCATAATAAAAGCTATGCACGCCGTTAAGATTGCTCTGCCGCCGACCAAACTGCCAACAATACGCGAATTTGACTCATTTCAGACCATAACAAAGTACGTATAAACGATAAAGCAAATATTGCTCCCGCAAGCGAATTTTCTAACAAAACCCATACGGCATTGACACCCAAATCTTGTGCATGCGTGTAACAAATTCCACACACTAACATCTTCGCGCTTTACAGTTGAAAATCATTACCAGCCACATACTTGGCCTGAATGCGCGCTTGTAATAGCTGAAACTCTAATTCAAAAAATTTAGGCTACTTTTCATACTTACCCTAAAATTTGACAGCACGCTCTGACTCAACCAACCAACCTTTTGCCTCTCTTGGCTTTTTTGGGTCATGTCTATCATAAGTAAGCACATGTAAAT
>JAYWCF010000201.1:0-12330 GCA_043780715.1 Methylotenera sp.
AGTTTAATCAGTGAATTACTTTACAACAACACATAAGCGATTAAGATGACATTTTAAAAAATGACTTTTTGTCACACTACTGTCACAAATGTTTTATAAATTGTTCACAGATTTACGTAGGCGAGCTTCACAAACCAACGTTAGTATAGCTGCACTACATTTGTTATTTATTTTATGGAGATTTACATGCAAACTAAGTTTGTAAAAATATTAAGCATTACGGCTGCATTAGCAGCAATTTTTACCGCACCGCACACAATGGCTGCCGAAAAAATCATCAAAATTGATGGTTCAAGCACGGTTTACCCAATTACAGAAGCGGTTGCAGAAGAATATCAAGCTTCTACCAAAGTTAAAGTGACTGTTGGTATTTCTGGTACTGGCGGCGGCTTTAAAAAATTCTGTCGCGGCGAAACGGATATTTCAAATGCATCACGCCCAATCTTGAAAAAAGAGATGGACGCATGCAAAGAAGCGGGCGTTCAGTATATTGAGTTACCAATTGCTTACGATGGTTTAACGGTTGTAGTGAACAAAAACAATGACTTTGTGAAAAGTTTAAGCGTTGAAGAGTTGAAAAAAATGTGGGAGCCAGCAGCTCAGGGTAAAGTTAAATCTTGGAAACAAATCAACCCTGCTTTCCCAGATACACCACTTAAATTATTTGGTGCTGGTTCAGACTCTGGTACATTTGATTACTTTACTGAAGCCATTGTAGGCAAAGCAAAATCAAGTCGCGGTGATTACACGGCATCAGAAGATGACAACGTTTTAGTTCAAGGTGTAAACAGCGACAAAGGTGGTTTAGGATATTTTGGATTTGCTTACTATGAAGAGAACCAAGACAAGTTAAGAGCGGTTCCAATTGTAGCTAAAAAAGGTGCGCCAGCTGTTAAGCCCTCTTTCGAAACGGTTAAAGATGGTACATATCAACCACTTGCACGCCCAATCTTTATTTATGTAAATGCTACCTCAGCTGCATTTAAGCCAGAAGTTAAAGCATTTGTTAACTTCTATTTAGAGAACGCACCAAAATTGGTTAAAGAAGTAAAGTATATTCCATTGCCAGCCAATGAATATGCGGCAGTAGGCAAACATTGGAAAGCATTAAAACCAGGTACTGGCTTTGATGGCACGCCAGAAGTTGGTGTAAAAATTGAAGAGTTATTAGCTCGTATTAAATAATTGCTTCAAGTCTTAAATTTAAAGTCTTAAATCTTAAAAAAGACGGCTAATGGCCGTCTTTTTTATTGCCTCAAACTATCCGCACAATTAGGCTAAATAGCTTTGCCTTACTGTGACAAATGTAAATTGTCTTATATTTGTCACAGTAATTCATTACAATACAAACATAAATACAAAGTCACTTTTATAAAGCCCCTAGACAATGGCCACTGCAAATCAAAACACCACTATTAGCCCACGTTTAGCCAAAAATATTAAACGCAACGTACGCGAACGCGTGATTGAGTTTATTTTAATGTTGGCCGCTCTTTCTGCCGTTTTAACCACATTTGCCATTGTTGGCGTGTTAATCGTTGAATCGCTTTCTTTCTTTAAAGCTGTTTCAATTGTTGATTTCTTAACAGACACACAGTGGACGCCGCTGTTTGAAGATGCTCACTTTGGTATTATGCCTTTGGTGGCTGGTACGCTTACCACATCATTTATTGCGCTTTGTGTGGCAATTCCACTGGGCACAATTGGTGCCATCTACTTATCTGAATTTGCCAGCCATAAAGTGCGCGAAACGGTTAAGCCAATTTTAGAATTATTAGTAGGTGTGCCAACCGTGGTATTTGGCTACTTTGCGCTGTTATTTGTAACACCTTTATTGCAAAAAATATTCCCAGAACTACCCGGTTTTAATATGTTAGGCCCAGGTATTGTGATGGGTATTATGATTATTCCTTACATTAGCTCTGTGGCAGAAGATGCCATGCGCGCAGTGCCAATGAGCATGCGTGAAGGCAGCTATGCCATGGGTGCAACGCGCTTTCAGACAGCGGTTAAAGTGGTCACGCCTGCCGCTATTTCAGGCATTATCGCCGCCTACATTTTAGCAATATCGCGTGCTGTGGGCGAAACCATGGTGGTAGCTGTTGCTGCTGGCCAACAACCAAACTTAACCTTTAACCCAATGGAAAGTGCCGCCACCATTACGGCCTACATTGTGCAAGTAGCACTGGGCGATTTACCACATGGCAGCATTGGTTATCAAAGCATTTTCGCGGCAGGCTTGGTGCTGATGTTAATGACTTTAACCTTTAATATTCTTGGCCATCTTGCACGTAAAAGATTCCGCGAAAACTATTAACAAAACGTAATCCTAATTTAAAACAATCTAATCATTAAAATAAATACTTAGGCAGCCAATAACGATGACTGAAATAGCCAAAAAAACGCAAGCCAGCGTGCTAGAAAACCTTGATACTGTGCGCGCCATGATTAAGCGACATAAGCGCAACGATTACTTATTCTCTATCATCGGCTTAATCGCGCTGATGATTGGTTTGCTGACTTTATGTACTTTATTCATTGATTTAGTCATGGATGGCTACACGCGCTTTAATTTGGATTTCTTTACCAATTTCCCTTCACGTCGTGCCGCAAAAGCAGGCTTGTTATCGGCTTGGGTTGGCTCACTTTTAGTGATGACAGTGACTTTTATTACCGCTGTGCCGATGGGCGTGGCAGCTGGTTTATACCTTGAGGAATATGCCAAAAAAGGTTGGTTTTCAGATTTAATCGAAATCAACGTTTCTAATTTAGCTGGCGTTCCATCAATTGTTTACGGCTTGTTAGCGCTGGGTTTATTTGTATATGGTTTAGGCTTAGGCCAAAGTGTATTAACAGCAGGCTTAACACTGGGTTTGCTCATTTTACCAATCGTTATTGTGTCTACCCGCGAAGCGATTCGCGCCATTCCAGTAGCCATTCGCGAAGCGGCATATGCAGTTGGTGCCACCAAATGGCAAGTTGTTAAAGACCATGTTTTAAAATATTCACAAGGCGGTATTTTAACAGGCGTAATTATCGGCATGGCGCGTGCATTGGGCGAAACAGCGCCAGTCATTACCATTGGCGCGCTAACATTTATTGCGTTTTTACCACCCTCACCCATTTCAACTGAGCCGCCATTTCTTAATTTTGAATGGCTAACTTCTGGCTTTACTGTATTGCCGATTCAAATGTTTAACTGGCTATCTCGCCCTGACCATGCATTTCACATTAATGCCGCGGCAACTGGCGCCATTATTATTGTGGTGACCTTGCTAATGAACGGCACGGCTATTTATTTACGTTACCAAATTCGTAAAAATATTAAGTGGTAACAGCACAGTCACTCGTTTTAACTATCAATAAGATTTAAATAATTAAAGATTTTTGGGAAAATTTATGGCCAATATAACAACAGCAATTAAAGCAGAATCACGTGATTTAAACTTTTTCTACAGCAACGGTATGCAAGCCTTAAAAAGCGTCAACATGCCTTTATATGAAAACAAAATCACCGCATTAATTGGCCCATCAGGTTGCGGTAAATCCACATTTTTGCGCTGCTTTAATCGCATGCACGATTTGTATCCTGGCAATAAATACCAAGGCCAAATTGTGATGCAGCCTGATAACACCAATATTTTAGAGGCTGGTGTAGACCCGATTGAAGTGCGCATGCGCATTAGCATGGTGTTTCAAAAACCAAACCCTTTCCCTAAATCCATCTACGAAAACGTGGCTTATGGCTTGCGTGTGCGTGGCGAAACCAATAAGCGCATGATTGACGACAAAGTGGAAGAAGCCTTAAAAGGCGGTGCGATTTGGAACGAAGTTAAAGACCGTTTGCACGATTTAGCGTTTAACTTATCTGGCGGTCAGCAGCAACGTTTGTGCATTGCGCGCGCTTTGGCAACCGATCCTGAAATTATGTTATTTGATGAACCAACATCGGCGCTTGACCCAATTGCTACAGCCAATATTGAAGAATTAATGAGCGAGTTAAAAGAAAAGCTGACGATTTTAGTGGTAACGCATAATATGCAACAAGCCGCCCGCGTATCGGATTACACCGCTTACATGTATTTAGGCGAGCTGATTGAATACGGCGATACCGATATGATTTTTACGCGCCCAACCAGAAAAGAAACAGAAGATTACATTACGGGTAAATTTGGTTAATTAACTTAATTTAGCTAATATAATTTGAGCAATAAAAAAGCCAGAATTGCTGGCTTTTTTATTGATTAGGCTATGAATATTAACTTTGCTGAATACTCAACACAGCCGCTTTTTTCAATTGGCTTTGGTGCGTACTAGCAATCACCATATAGTATTTCAACATGCGCTCTGCTTGCATTTCGGCTGACCATTTCTTTTGCGCATAATCGCGCGCCGATTCACTTAATTGCTGGCGGCGTTGCGGATTGATTAAAACGCTATGCACTTTTTGCACAAATTCTGATTCATCCTCTTTTGCAATTAGCGCGCCCTGCCCTTCAATCAAAATAGAAGCCGTACCTAATTCAGCAATCGCCACCACTGGCGTGCCTTGTGCCATCGCTTCTAAAATCACCAAACCTTGCGTTTCACTTTTTGAGGCAAACACAAATACATCGGCGGCTTTATAGCAGCCATTTAATTCGGTATTGCGATCTAAATAGCCAATAAATTGCACATTGTTTTCAATGCTGTGTTCTTTTACTTGGGCACGCAAACTAGGTAACGCAGGGCCTTCGCCAGCAATCACCAACAACACATCAGGCATTACATCAATTAACAATTTAGCCACCACCAATAAAAAGCCAATGTTTTTTTCGTGCGCCACACGGCCCACGTACAACATCATGGGGCGCTGTAGCGCAATGCCGTGCTTGCTTCTAAATGCATTACCATCGGCCAAGCTAAAGCTATGCGCTTGCAAGCCTGTGGCAATCACTTCTGCCTGTGTGCTTACGCCGTAACCGCGCAACACATCCAACATGGGCTGCGAAGGCGCCACAATGGCATTGACCTGATTACACTGTTTTTTAGAGATTAATCTGGCCAAGCCACGCGCGGCAAATTGTGGAATCCAAGGCAAATAGTGATGCAGATAATCTTCAAAAAAAGTGTGGTACGTTTCTAACGACGGAATATTAAGCGCTTTGGCTAATTTTAAGCCAGCGTAATGTGCAATAAAAGGCGTGTGAATATGCAAAATATCAAACTGCATGCTTTGCAATTTAGCGCTTAATTTCAGCACTTCCGCATACTTCATTAGCTTATCTTCAGGGTCAAAATAAATCGCGCGCGCCGGCACGCGCGTAATCCATGCCTCATCATCTGTGGTTACGCCATAATCGGGCGCAATTAAATGTACGCTATGCCCCATTTTTTGCAATTGCTGGGTAAATGTTCTAATCGAAGTAGATACACCATTCACACGCGGAAAGTAAACATCAGAAATAAGTAATATATTCATTGGTTTAGCCAAAATTGTTGATTGTTTATGCTAACCATTATTTATGACGACTTGATGAAAAAATGGCTTAAAAGTAGATGACATGTCACAAATTTATCACTTATCAGTCATATTAGCTTAACGGCTAAATGTAAAAGTATGCCACATGATAAAATGTTATTGCACGCCAATTTTATGGTGTTTGCCGCTAAGTTTAATGGCAATAGATGCCAATGCATGGGGCTTATACACCCACATTTATTTTGCGCAATGGCTATTAATGGCAGCGCCTTTATTAGACCCAAAACTGCATGGCGTGATTAAGAAATTTCCTACTTTAGTGATGGCAGGCGCTTGTTTACCCGATTTAGCCATTATTTCAAAATCGTTTAACACCACGCATCAATGGCAAAAAGCCGAATGGATGATGGCCAATGCCAATACCGATAAAGAATTAGCGATTGCCATTGGCTACACCAGCCATTTATTTGTCGATGTGGTGGCGCATAATCATTTTGTGCCCGCATTTGAAGCCAAATGGAAGCGTATTCCTTGGTTAAATAAATCGGTGATTACACATATTGCCTCTGAATGGGCGATGGATGCGCACATTGCAAAGCACATCGATTACACACCAAACCAATTAATCCGCATGCATGTGCATGAATTAAGCGCCTTTGTGGCACCTTGCTTCTCTAGCCCCATCGCCAGCTTATCGGCGGCACAAGCTACTACGCATTTAAGACGGCTCGCATGGGCTGATTTTGCGCTAAGAAAAAGCTTTCTATCGCAAACTGTGCTGATAATTGCTAGGCTTACAGATAAGCGATTGATGACCAGCTTAGAATATTATTTAACTAAAACTAAGCATGCATTAACGCATTTTGGTCAATCCGTTAATGGCAATAGGCCGCAATGGGAGCCAGAATTAAGGCATTTAAGCGCAACAGAAATGGTGGCTTGGCGTGAGAAATGTTTGAAGGAGTTAACAAAGCGCTTAGCCACACCGATTCATTTTTATAATCAGGTGGCCAAGTAATTAAGTTGGATAATTTGGCTTTATTAAATTGATTAAATCTTTTTAAGTTTAGATTTAAGCCAAGAATTAAGTATGGTATTTAAGCAAAAGCCATTAAGTAAGCTTGCGCAATGCAATAACCAATACTTGCGCCTGCCAACACATCACTAGGGTAATGCAAGCCCAAAATCACGCGCGACATGGCCACCATAAGGGTAAATGGCAGCAACACGATTGATAACTCTGGATAATAGTGCATGGCCACCACGCTAAACGCCACTGCATGCAAAGTGTGACCCGATGGGAAACTAAAATGATCTAGCGGCTTGCCCACTACCCATACATCTTGGCGAACCTGAAAAGGGCGTGGTCTATGCGTTTTTTGTTTTAACCATTTATACACAACCGTGCCGGTTAAGCCAGCTGCTAGCATATGCAAAACAGGCATAATGCCTTCGGCCTGTTGCGTGACGATAATCGCCAACATTAAGCCATACCAAAAAACGCCATCACCCAAACGGCTAATTAATCTAAACCAATCGCGTATCAAACGGTATTGATTGCTATGGCTTACTGTGACACATACCGCGCTATCTAGCGCATGCATACGGCTTAAGTAGGTTTGCAATTGTTTCGTCATTATTATTCTCCTTACACTGGTTGATGTTGACAGTGTGTCAGGACAATATGAATGAATAATGTCAGCTAAATGAAGGTTTTTTGACCAAGTTTAGCAATGCAAGCTATTGATAAATAATAATATTATTGTTTATTACTATAAAAACTTAAATTACATACCGGCTGCTTTTTTTACCACTTCGGCAATATCTTCAGCCAACTTTTGCACTAATACGCCATCTTGGCCTTCTACCATTACGCGGATTTTTGGCTCTGTGCCAGATGCACGCAATAACACGCGGCCTGCGCCATTTAAGGTAGTTTCTGCTTTGCTCACTGCGGTTTGAATATCGGCATGGCTTAAATCTAACTTTTGTTTGGTGGTTACATTGATTAATACTTGCGGATAAAGTTGTAAACTAGCGCGCATTTCAGTTAGCGTTTTGCCGCTATCAGCCAGCGCATGCAACACCTGCAATGCGGCAATAATGGCGTCACCACTGGTGTGTTTGTCTAACGTTAAAATATGGCCAGAATTTTCACCGCCCAATGTCCAATTTTTTTCGTTTAATAATTCCAACACATATCGGTCGCCTACATTGGCGCGCGCAAAAGGAATTTGGTGTTTTTTCAAAGCATGTTCAAGCGCTAAATTAGTCATCAATGTGCCTGCCACGCCGCCTTTTAGCTTGCCTTTAGCATATAAACCCAGCGCAATAATGTATAAAAGTTGGTCGCCATCTAGCAAGTTGCCAAGGCTATCCACCATCATCACACGGTCGCCATCGCCATCAAAAGCAATGCCTAAATCGGCCTGATGCTCTAACACCGCTTTTTGCAAGGCTTGTGGATGGGTTGAACCGACTTGCTCATTAATATTTAATCCATCTGGCTTATTGCCAATCGCAATCACTTCTGCACCCAGCTCATGAAAAACCGGTGGCGCCACGTGGTAAGTGGCACCATGCGCGCAATCCAGCACAATTTTTAAGCCGCGCAAATCTAAATGGTTAGGGAAAGTACTTTTACAAAACTCTACATAACGGCCAGCGGCATCATCTATACGGCGCGCTTTACCTAATTTGGCCGATTCCATTACTTGCATGGGTTTATCTAATTCCGCTTCAATCGCATGCTCAATTTCATCATCCAATTTAGCGCCCATGCTAGAGAAAAACTTAATGCCGTTATCGTAATAAGGGTTATGCGAGGCTGAAATAACAATGCCCGCTTGCGCACGCAGAGCACGCGTCAAATAAGCCACCGCGGGTGTTGGCATTGGTCCTGTCAGTAGCACATCTACGCCTGCAGCTGACAAACCGGCCTCTAATGCGGCTTCTAACATATAGCCAGAAATGCGCGTATCCTTCCCTATCAGCACTGCTGCGCGTGCTTCTGTACCAATTAATCCAGCAGGATGCGCACTTTTTGCCAAATTCCCGGCCAGATTGGAAAATACGCGACCTGCCGCATAACCTAAACGCATCACAAAATCCGGCGTAATCGCACCCTCTCCCACTTTTCCACGAATGCCATCAGTGCCGAAATATTGTTTTGCCATTACCTATCCCAAAGTTGAATTTTTATGTTGCTGTTACATTATTATTGAATTGCGGTCACTATTTTTAGCGCCTCTACGGTGGCTTTTACATCATGTACGCGCAATATTTTAGCACCCACCATAGCCGATATCACCGATGCCGCCACGCTGGCGTAAAGCCGCGCATCTACATCATTACCTGTTACTTGGCCTAATACAGATTTACGCGAAAGCCCTACCAATAAGGGCTGGCCTAGAGATGCAAAGCTAGCCAGATGTTGAATCAAAGTAATATTATGCGCGCGCGTTTTGCCAAAGCCAAAACCTGGGTCTAGCAATATACGATTTTTTACAATGCCAGCTTCTTCACAAACCTGTAATCGCTGCTGCAAAAAGGCTTTCACTTCAGCCACTACATCGTTATATTGCGGATTAATTTGCATGGTTTGCGGCGTGCCTTGCATATGCATTAAGCACACACCTGCATTTGAGGCTGCAACAATCTCTACTGCGCCACTCTCTTGTAGCGCACGCACATCGTTGACAATAATGGCGCCTGCCGCAATGGCCGCCTGCATTACTTGTGGTTTATAAGTGTCAATTGAGAGCGGAACATTGATTTGTTTAACCAAGCCCTCAATCACTGGAATCACGCGGTCAAGTTCTTCTTGCAAGCTGACAGGCGCGGCATTTGGGCGTGTAGATTCACCGCCAATATCCAGAATATCAGTACCTTGTTCTATTAAGCTTAATGCATGCTCAATCGCTAAATTGGCATTCGCGAACTTGCCGCCATCAGAGAATGAATCAGGCGTGACGTTCACAATGCCCATTACATGTGGGCGATTAAGGTTAAGATGAAATTTTCCGCAGTGAAATAGCATTAGGCCGTTAATATAATAGTGACAATAAAAAAGGGTTAGAACGAATCTAACCCTTATTTTAACACTACTTATGTTGCTAAATTAATGCTAACTTAGCGGCCTGTTTTTAATAAACTTAAAAATTAATTACTCACTTTTGGCCGCTGGCTGTGGTGCTGGCGTTGCCGTGGTACCAGAAGAACCGCCACTATCGCTTGGCTTTACTTTTGGCTGACGCGGTTTTGGCGCACGCACTGGAATACTGGCCATAATATCGTTGATTTGATCAGCATCAATAGTTTCATATTCCATTAAAGCCGCTGTCATCGCTTCCACTTTATCGCGGTTGTCTTCTAGCAATTTACGTGCAACACCATATTGCTCATCTAAAATACGGCGAATTTCGGCATCCACTTTTTGTTGCGTGGCTTCTGATACGGTTTTAGAGCTCATGCTGCCAAAAAACGAATCTTGCTCGCTGCCTGAGTAAACCATAATGCCCATCGCATCACTCATACCGTATTTAGTTACCATATCTCGTGCTAATTTTGTGGCACGCTCAAAGTCATTGCTGGCACCTGTACTCATTTGATGCATAAAGATTTCTTCGGAAATACGGCCACCAAATAAAATCGAAATCTCTTCCAGCATTTTGTCTTTATAGTTACTAATGCGATCAAACTCTGGCAATTGCCATGTCAAACCAAGCGCCCAACCGCGCGGCATAATCGTTACTTTATGCACAGGGTCTGCTTTTGGTAGTAACTTCGCCACTACCGCATGACCACTTTCGTGATATGCCGTATTGCGACGCTCTTCTTCGCGCATCACCATTGATTTGCGCTCTGGGCCCATGTAGATTTTGTCTTTTGCATCTTCAAAATCTTCCATATCCACCGTACGTTTGCTACGGCGCGCTGCAAATAAAGCCGCTTCGTTCACCAAGTTAGCTAAATCGGCACCACTAAAACCAGGCGTACCACGTGCTAAAATATCCGCTTTAACATCTGGGTCGATTGGCACTTTACGCATATGTACCAATAAAATCTGCTCGCGACCTTTGATATCAGGTAAGCCAACCATTACTTGGCGGTCAAAACGACCTGGGCGTAATAGCGCTTTATCCAATACATCGGCACGGTTTGTTGCCGCAATAATAATCACGCCAGAGCTGGCTTCAAAGCCATCCATCTCCACCAATAATTGGTTTAATGTTTGCTCACGCTCGTCGTTGCCGCCGCCTGTACCTGCGCCACGGCTACGACCTACCGCATCAATCTCATCAATAAAGATAATGCAAGGTGAGTTTTTCTTAGCGGTTTCAAACATATCACGCACACGCGCAGCACCCACCCCTACAAACATTTCAACGAAATCAGAACCTGAGATTGAGAAAAATGGTACTTTTGCCTCACCCGCAATCGCACGGGCTAACAATGTTTTGCCTGTACCCGGTGGGCCCACAAGCAATACACCACGCGGAATACGACCGCCTAATTTTTGGAATTTTGTTGGCTCTTTTAAAAAGTCGACTACTTCTGTTACTTCTTCTTTGGCTTCGTCGCAACCAGCCACATCAGCAAACGTGGTTTGATTTGAGCTTTCATCTAATTGGCGCGCTTTGCTTTTACCAAATGAGAACGGACCGCCGCCTTTGCCGCCGCCTTGCATTTGTCGCATAAAGAAAATCCAAACGCCAATCAATAAAATCATTGGGAACCATGACATGAACAGCTCAAGCAACACTGAACGTTGTTGCTCTGGCTTGGCTTCTACCACGACATGGTATTTAAGCAAGTCATTCACCATCCACAAATCGTTTGGTGCATAAGTGCTGAAATCTTTGCCATCTTGCGTTTTGCCATGCACAACGCGGCCGTCAATTTGCACTTTGGCAATACGGCCATCTTTCACTTCTTGCATGAATTGTGAGTAAACCATTTGGCTGTCTACCTTGCTTTGGCTGCCAAATTGGTTGAACACCATCATCAACACAAGCGCTACTGCTATCCAAATTGCGATACTTTTTGCAATATTATTCACGTGCCCATTCCTTAAAAATTGGGGAATTAATACTAAATTTTAAACTATTTTAACTGTGCACATTGTTAATTTTATTAGCAAAATACACCGCGTATTCGTACTTATACTTTTTACTATTAGGCTTTTTTATTTAAACCTAATAAATATACTTCACTGCTGCGGTCACGCGAAGCTTTTGGCTTGCGGGTAACCACTTTGTTAAATTGCGATCGCATCAATTTTACAATTTCATCAAAACCAGATCCGATAAAAACTTTGACTAAGAAATGCCCATCTGGTTTCAACCAAGCCGCACTAAAATCCAGTGCCAACTCTGTTAAATAGGCTGAACCAGCTAAGTCAACATCTTTAATACCACTTATATTGGGTGCCATATCGGCAATTACAAGGTCTACTTTTTTGCCATTTAGCGTATTTTCTAATTCTTTTAATACCGCATCTTCGCGAAAATCGCCTTGTATAAAGGTCACGCCTGCTATGGCTTGCATGTCTAAAATATCCAAAGCAATCACATTGCCTTGGCCTTTTAACCGCTGCACCACCACTTGCGACCAGCTACCAGGTGTTGAACCCAAATCCACCACGGTCATGCCTGGCTTGATTAATTTATCTTTATCATCAATCTCAATTAATTTATAAGCGGCGCGCGCGCGATAACCTTCTTTTTGCGCGCGTTTCACAAATTCGTCGTTAAGATGCTCTTGCATCCAAGCTTTACTGGTGCGGGTGGGTTTCAAATCTATATGCTTTCAATTACTAAGGTCTTTCAAAATTAAATTACTGTTCATGATAAAATATTGCATTATTA
>JAYWCF010000202.1:0-4552 GCA_043780715.1 Methylotenera sp.
TTCCACAAATAACCATCCGCCACAAATTGTTGCGCTTTTTCAACGTTCGGCTTTTCTACAAACTGCTCTACTTTTAGCAAAGGCATTTCACCTTTGTAAGCCAGTTGCTGGCTTGGTTTAATATAGCCATAGCCTGTTGCAGGCTCATGCGGCTTAATACCCAACAACACTAAGTAATCGTCATCAGCGGCTAATTCGGCCGTTTGCCAAGCTTGTAAAAACGCATCCACTTTATCAATGGCATGGTCAGATGCAAATACACCAATCATGGCATCTGGGTCTTGCTGATTTATTTGGTTAACTGCCCACGCTACAGCAGGCAAGGTGTTTCTGGCGCAAGGCTCTGCCAACACGTTATTAACGGCTTCAAGCGCCACTTCGGCTAATTGGCCTTTAACTTCAAATTTATGGTCTTCATGCGTAACGGTGAACAGGTTTTTTGCGGCAACATGTGCCAGCAAACGCTGTGTGGTTTGCTGTAATAATGTTTGTTCGCCATTAAGGGCCAACAGTTGCTTTGGCCTTAATGTGCGCGATAACGGCCATAAGCGAGTGCCAGAACCACCACATAAAATAATGGCATATCGATTAGAATGATTACTCATTAGGAATGCAACTCCGTTTGATGGAATGGGTTATTCAAGGATTGATTGGAATCGATGCGCAGCTCTTCAATTTCAGCTTGTAATTTAGCATGCTCTTGTAGTTTTAATTTTAAAAACCGTGCCGTAATGACGGTTTTTTCTTCTAAGCCTTGTGGCGTTAATAAATACATATAGGCCATTTTATTTTGATTATTGCGGAAATTGCTGGCTTTAAGCAAGCCTTTTTGAATGAGCGCTTTAAGACAAAAATTAACGCGACCTAAGCTTATATCCAGCTTTTTCGCCAAATCGCGTTGGTTAATTTCTGGATTGGTCGCTAATATTTTAAGAATCTTATAACGGTATTCGTCAGTTAGCATTTTGTTCAAACTTTAACCGTTCAATAGTTGAACACAATTTTACCAATTTTTGAATGGTTCATGCAAGTAAATGCATATTAAATCTTGCTTTATGTTTTTAAACCTAATGTTTTAAAGATAATTTAAATATTAGGTTTGCGCACATATTCAATAATTTTCGCAATATTGCCATCATTAGAAAAATACACTTCTAGTGATTTTTTTTGCCTAAAAGCCAACAAGTGATTTTCGGACAGATTATATTGATGGGCTACTTGGCTAACGGTGACTTCTGGCCTGCCTTGGCGGCGTTTTACGCCTTTAAAGCGCAAGCGCTCAATGTTGGCCCAGCCAATCAACAGCGCGCTTAACGGTACAATTATAATTGAATACAAGACCAACTTACTCGCCAAGCCCTCATAGCCTTGCAGCTTAACCATATGCACATTAAATAAATAAACACCTACCCACCAAGCCGCTAGGGTAATTAAGGATAGCCACAAATACATGTAGATACTCCAAAAAATAAACGTCACTAAGCCCCAGCCATACCTATGCACATTGGATTGCAATTCAGGCTTTTCAATAATCAATGGGTTTTTCATGCTGATGTCCTTTTTTGTTGCACGTTTTGATGCACGCCTCTATCGGGGCTAACCCATGTGGCGCGTTTATTTCTGTCTTTTAGCAATGCCGTTGGCAAACCAGCTACCGTTGTGGCTGCTGAAATCACCCAAAACAGCATGGGGTACCAAATCATCCAGTAGTAATAACGGCGAATTCGTTCTTCGTAGCGGCCGTCAATAAACAAACTCACCGCAAATTGCAGTAGGCAAGTCATGGCCAAAATAACGCCATTCCAGCCAGGAATCAGTGTTTTAATGTATAAATACGCAGGTAAATCGACAAAATAACCAAGTAGCCACAGCACAAAAATTGCGCACATCACATAAGCCCAAGCAATACTCACCACCAACTCGGCATACACCGGCCACATGCGGCGTTTTTTAATGTGCATGAAGATATTTTTAAACTTTAGTAATACTTCTGCCCCGCCCTGCGCCCAGCGTAAGCGTTGTTTCCACAGGCCTTTTAGGGTTTCTGGCATTAAAATCCAGCACAGTGCGTTAGGCTCATAGCGCACATCAAAATAATTGGTTTGCATTTTCCAGCTAATGTCGATGTCTTCGGTCACCATATTGGTGCTCCAATAGCCGACTTCATGCAGTGCCGATTTACGAAATGCCGCCACCACGCCAGAAACCGTAAATACGCGACCATACACACGTTGCGCGCGCTTGATTAAGCCAATCACCGATGAAAACTCACCCACTTGCAAGCGGCCCAATAAAGTTGAGCGATTGCGAATACGTGGGTTACCGGTTACCGCGCCAACCCTAGGGCTAGCTAGAAAATGGCGCATCATCCAAGTAATGCAATTGGGGTCTAAAACCGCGTCGCCATCAATACAAACCAAGTACTCATTGGATGACATCATGGCGCCAACGGTTAGCGCCATTGCCTTGCCCTGATTACTGGCTAGTTGAATGGCCTTTACTTTGTGTTGTTTGCTAGCAATATCATCAATAATTTCTGCCGTGTCATCTTTGCTGCCATCGTTTATGGCAATAATTTCATAATTGGGATAATTAAGTTTAAGTAGCGCGCCTATGGTTTCATAGGCATTGCTGCCCTCATTAAAGCAAGGCACAAGCACTGATACAGCTGGATACTCAGGCAACTCTGGCGCTTCTGTATACAATGGCTCGTTGCGCTCTTTGCTAAAATAGTAATACAGCGCGCCCGCCATCCACAAATACGCCATAAATAAAGGGTAATAAAACGCAAAACCCAATAACCATTCTGTTAGTTTTTGGTACCACATATTAAGTGAGCTGTGTTCAATTTAGTAGAGGGGCAAGTCATCAGAATTATGCTGCAATTTGATTGCTAATGTAATACTGACTGGCAAAGTCAGCAGGTATTTGATTTTCAATTTTTGCATGCCGTCGAATGCGATTGTAGAACACTTCAATATATTCAAAGATGACACGCTTAGCATGCTCTCTGGTTTTAAAACGATAATGGTGCAAGCTTTCAGTTTTGATCGTGCCAAAGAAGCTTTCCATCGGCGCGTTGTCCCAACAATTGCCTTTACGACTCATAGAAGTTTGCATGCCATAACGGGCTTGTAATGCACGGTAAGCTGCGCTGCAATACTGACTGCCCCGATCTGAATGATGCATTAAGCCTAGCGCAGGCTTCTTCTTCCAATAGGCAGCCGTTAGCGCATCCATCACCAGTGTTTGTGTCATACGGCTGTCCATCGACCAGCCTACAATTTCACAAGTGTATAGGTCTTTGACAGCAGCTAGATAAAGCCAGCCTTCGCCTGTAGGAATATAGGTAATATCAGCCACCCAGACTTGGTTAGGTGCAGTACAGACGAATTGACGATCCAGTAGGTTTCTCGCTATGGGCAGAAGATGTTTAGAATCGGTGGTGACTCTGAATTTCTTCTTATGAGTACAACGGATGCCATGCAGTGTACGTAGCCGCTTAATGCGATTAATACCAGCAATTACACCCTGCGCTGCAAGCTCCGATTGAATCTTGAGTGGGCCGTAAATGCCGCGGCCTCTTGCATGTGCTGCACGGATATACACGAGTAGTCGCTGGTCTTGTTGTTTACGCTCGGGCTTATTGCGACATTGAGCTGTTGGCAAAGCCTCTGAACAGCATGTTGTGATTTAAGTTGGTCAATCATGGCGTACTTTACTTCGTGAGTTTCGCAAAGTACGCGGTTGAGTATTCAAGGGGTCAATGCAACAGTATTTGATATTACCTCACTTGGCGTTTGGTAGCCTAAAGTTTTTCTTGGCCGTTCATTGAGCTCTAGCGCGACCTTGTCTAAATCATCTTGAGTGAACTGATCTAACGGTGTTTTCTTAGGGAAGTATTGCCTCAGTAGACGATTGGTATTTTCGTTAGTACCGCGCTGCCAAGGACTTTGTGGATCACAGAAATAAACATTCATATCAGTTGCAATGGTAAAGCTTGAATGTTTAGCCATTTCCATCCCTCTATCCCATGTCAGCGTTTTCCTTAAATTAAGCGGTAGTTTAATCATTTCACGCGTAATAGACTGAATGACAGAGTCAGTGTCTTTGCCATCCAGTTGCGCAAGTATGGTGTATCGAGAACTGCGTTCTACTAGGGTGGCTATATGGCTATTGTTACTGCCGCTAATCAAATCTCCTTCCCAGTGACCAGGTACTGCTCTATCACTTGCTTCATGCGGTCTTGCACTGATGGATAAGCCATTCACTATGCGTATAGTTCCCCGATCTCCACGTGTTGAGTGCTTTTTAGTGTGGCGCATTTTATGACCATAGCGAAGATGCTGCATTAATTCTTTTTTGAGCGCACCACGTGCTTGAAGATAAAGACTTTTATAAATGGTTTCATGTGAAATCTGCATCTCTTTATTATCATGCCAACGCCTATAAAGCCAACCAGAAATTTGTTGTGGTGACCATTTGTTTTGTAACTTGTCTGTGATGATTTCACATAACTCTGGTTTTGAAGCCAGTTTGCATGCTTTAGGGC
>JAYWCF010000203.1:0-29619 GCA_043780715.1 Methylotenera sp.
CGAAATTTGCGCAACTGAAACGCCTAAAACGGCTGGACCCATCAATTTTAATATGCGCCACACTCCTTCGTCATCGCGCTTCATTTCAAATCTTGGCAATAAACCAATCTGCTTTAAAAACGGAATTTGAAAGATTAACTGTAAAAATCCACCCACAAATACCGCCCAAGCCAATACTTTAATGGGCTCTGCAAAATGCTCGGCAAAAAATAATACCGCGGCAATCATGGCAATATTGAGCCAAACAGGCGTAAAGGCGGGAATGCCGAATTTGTTATAAGTGTTGAGCACGCCGCCGGCCATGGAAACAAGCGAGATAAAGAAAATATAAGGGAAGGTGATGCGCAATAACTCAATAGTGAGTTGCATCTTGTCTGGCTCTGCTTTAAATCCAGGCGCAATTAAAGCCACAATCCAAGGCGCGGCCAACATGCCCAAAATAGTCACGCCCACTAATATAATGCCCAGCCAAGTGGCAACGCGATTAATTAAGCTATGCGTTTCATCAAATGTGCGCTGGCTTTTATATTCGGCCAAAATGGGCACAAAGGCCTGACTAAAAGCCCCTTCAGCCGAAATACGGCGCAATAAGTTCGGTATTTTAAACGCCACAATAAAGGCATCGGTAATCATGCCCGCACCAAACACACGAGCAATCAGCGTATCGCGCACAAAACCTAATATGCGCGAGATAAACGTCATGCTGCCAACTTTAGCTAAAGCGTTGAGTAGATTCATTTTATTTTGAAGGATGACTTAGATAGTTCTTATAGATTGTTGTTATGAATAAATGCTTATTTTTAATAGTGTGCATTTTAACATGGCAGCATGGCTTTATTTACATGCTTTTTCGTGATTAGTTCTTGCCAAAGAACTTAAAAAACACTATTATGCACGGTTTCGTATTAACACTAACTTACATTAGTCACAGTACTCATACTCTGACAAAAGCATTGGGACAATTAACACATGGCAAATACCGCACAAGCACGCAAACGCGCACGTCAATCTGTAAAAGTAAATGCACATAATTCTGCATTACGCTCAACTTTACGTACTGCAATTAAAAAAGTTTTAAAAGCAGTAGAAGGTGGTGATAAAGCCGTTGCAATGGCTACTTATCAAGAAAACGTTAGCGTGATTGACCGCATTGCTGATAAAAATATTATTCATAAAAATAAAGCAGCACGTCATAAAAGCCGTCTAACGGCTGCTATTAAAGCGCTATCAACTGATGGCCCAGTGATGTTAACTAAAAAAGCAGCTCCTGCTAAAGCGAAAGCAGCACCAAAAGCAAAAGCAGCGGCTCCAGCTAAAGCGGCAGCAAAACCTAAAGCAGCGCCAAAAGCAAAAACAGTTTAATTAAACCCCGTTTAGTTAACAAATAAAAAAGCCTCGCATGCGAGGCTTTTTTATTGTCACTACTATTTAAATTGCAGCATTTAAATCAGCTTAGCCAATATTTAACTGACTACGCGCGATTAAAGCTGTATTTAAAAGCGCTTCTTTATCTTGCACTTTTAAGCAACCAATCACGGTAAAGTGTCCCATTTTTCTCGCTTTACGTGGCTCTTCTTTGCTATATAAATGTAGTTTTAGATTTTTATGTGCCAAAGCTTTATCCCAAGCCGGCTCAGCATTATTAATCCAGCTATCACCCAAAATATTCACCATCACCGCATTGCTATGCAAACCAGAATCACCTAGCGGCAAGCCAACCAATGCGCGCACTTGTTGCTCGAATTGATTGGTGATGCAAGCATCAATTGTATAGTGGCCAGAATTATGCGGGCGCGGTGCGATTTCATTCACCAACAATTGTTTACCCACCACAAAAAATTCCACGCCTAACACGCCAACATAATCCAGCTTTTCGGCCAACTTTTTAGCCAGCTCTTGCGCATTGGCCTTAACCACCTCACTACAGCGCGCAGGCACAATGCTAATATCCAAAATGCCATTAAGGTGACTATTTTCAGCGGTTGGGAAAGCGGCAATATTGCCTTCTGCATCGCGCGCTAGCACTACAGAAACTTCCAAATCAAGCGGCAACATTTGTTCTAATACGCAAATTTCTTGCTTAAATTCGGTAAACGCTTGTTGCGCTTCGGCTTGATTCTTAACCCGCGCTTGACCTTTGCCATCGTAACCAAAACGCGCCACTTTCAAAATCGCAGGGTATAAATCGCTGTCATCTGCAAGCAAATCATTCATTGAATTAATGACAACAAAAGGCGCCACTGGCAAGCCAGCTTGTTTAATAAAGTTTTTTTCTAACACGCGATTTTGCGCAATGGCCACACAAGCCGCACTGGGGCGCACTGTCACGCTTTCAGCCAATTGCTCTAAAGTGCTAGCCGGAACATTCTCAAACTCAGTGGTTACCGCTTGGCAGGTTTCTGCCATTTGTTTTAAGGCGCTGGAATCATCATAGTTGGCGCATAAATGCACATCGGCAATTTTGCCCGCGGGACTATTCTGGTCAGGATCCAAAACGGTGACTTTATAGCCCAACTCATGCGCGGCAGTCACAAAAAAGCGACCTAACTGGCCGCCGCCTAACATACCCAGCATGGCTGGCGCATTAATACTGTTGCTGATTGTCATGGCTTCTCACTTAGCTCCATTGCGTGCACTTTATCACTTTGTTTGGTTCTGAATTCAGCTAATTTTTTTGCTAAATCGGCGTCTTGATTCGCCAAAATTGAAATAGCAAATAAGCCTGCATTCGCTGCACCCGCATCGCCAATGGCAAAGGTAGCAACTGGTATGCCTTTTGGCATTTGCACAATTGATAACAATGAATCTTGGCCTTGTAAATGCTTAGAAGGCACTGGCACGCCCAATACTGGCAAGGTAGTTTTAGCCGCAACCATGCCTGGCAAATGTGCGGCGCCACCAGCGCCAGCAATAATAATTTGGTAGCCATTTTTTTGCGCACTTTCGGCAAAGGCAAACATTAAATCTGGCGTGCGATGCGCAGAAACCACTTTCGCCTCATAAGGCACGCCAAAATCGGCCAGCATTTGTGCGGCATTTTTCATCACAGGCCAATCACTGTCTGAACCCATGATAATGGCTACTAAAGGTTTACTCATTTTCAACATTCTCACTCAAAATAATTATTCAAGAATAATAAGGTTATCTCTATGGATTAATTCGGATTCCTCTACAAAACCCAAAATTTGCTCAATTTCACTGCTGGATTTGCGTTTAATGCGGCTGGCATCATTTGAATGATAATTCACAATACCGCGCGCCACTTCAACGCCAGCTTCATTCACACATGCCACCACATCGCCACGCTCAAAACTGCCTTGCACATCAATCACGCCAATTGGCAGCAAACTTTTGCCATCGGTTTTAAGCACTTTTACCGCGCCGGCATCAAGCACCAGTTTGCCACCCAAACGCAAATGATCCGCCAGCCATTGTTTTTTGGCCAATGTTTTCATTTGCGTGGCTTTTAAATGCGTGCCGATTGCCTCACCGGTGCTTAATCGTAGCAATACATCTGGCTCACGTCCCGATGCAATAATGGTGTGTGCGCCACTTTTAGCAGCGCGTTTGGCTGCTAAAATTTTAGTCAACATGCCGCCAGTGCCTACATTACTGCCTGCACCGCCTGCCATTTTTTCTAACTCTAAGTTGCCAGCGGTTTCAAAATTGATAAATTGTGCGGTTTTGTCTTTGCGCGGATCAGCCGAATACAAGCCTTGCTGGTCGGTTAATATCACCAAGGTATCGGCCTCAATCAAATTGGCAACCAAAGCAGCTAAAGTATCGTTATCACCAAAACGAATCTCTTCCGTCACCACGGTATCATTTTCGTTGATGATGGGAATTACATTTAAATCGAGTAAAGTTTTTAAGGTGCTGCGCGCGTTTAAATAGCGCTTTCTGTCGGCTAAATCTTCATGTGTGAGTAATAACTGTGCGGTGTGCAGGCCATGTTGCGCAAAACAGCTTTCATACATTTGCACTAAACCCATTTGCCCAACCGCCGCCGCGGCTTGCAACTCGTTCACTTCTACAGGGCGCTTTTTCCAACCCAGCCGTTGCATGCCTTCTGCCACTGCGCCACTTGAAACCAGCACCACTTGCTTACCTTGTTTAACCAGCGCACTTATTTGCGCCGCCCATGCCGCAATCGCCACCCTGTCTAAGCCCTCGCCATTGTTAGTGACAAGGCTAGAGCCGACTTTGACGATTAATGTTTTGGAATTAATCAGTAATGATTGGCTCATTTTTAATTTGCTCTTGTGGTTCTTTTTGGTCTATTTTCGAGTCTTTTATTTCAGAGTCTTCTATTTCGATTTGCGCTTTTTTCACGGCATCTAAATGGTCCATCATGGCGTATGTAAGCTCTTTACAGCCAACACCACTAATGGCAGAAATGGCAAAAACAGGGCCTGTCCAGCCGTAATCTTTGACAAATTTTTTAACCACGTCTTTACTATCTTGCAGCATATCGGTTTTATTTAATACCAACCAACGTGGCTTGTTATATAGCGCTTCATCGTATTTTTTAAGTTCATTCACAATCGCTTTAGCCTCAGCGACAGGGTCAGTCGCGTCGTCAAACGGCGCAATATCCACCAAGTGCAATAGTAATGAAGTGCGCGCTAAATGGCGTAGAAATTGATGTCCTAAGCCAGCGCCTTCAGCCGCGCCTTCAATCAAACCTGGCACATCCGCAATTACAAAGCTACGCTCAGAATCTACGCGTACCACACCCAAATTAGGGTGCAAAGTGGTAAATGGATAATCGGCGACTTTTGGTTTTGCAGCAGAAACGGAACGAATAAAGGTAGATTTACCGGCATTCGGCATACCCAGTAGGCCCACATCGGCCAGCACTTTAAGCTCCATATACAACTCAAACTCTTCGCCCGGCTCACCTTTGGTGCATTGGCGTGGTGAGCGATTAATAGAAGATTTGAAATGCACATTACCCAAACCATTATTGCCGCCTTTTGCCAGCAACACTTTGCGACCATGCGTATCTAAATCCACAATCATGCGCTCAGTGGCTTTGTCTGAAATGACGGTACCGACTGGTACGCGCAAGATGGTATCTTCACCTTTAGCGCCATAACATTCCGCGCCGCGACCGTTTTCGCCGCGTTGGCCACGAAATGTACGCGTATAGCGATAATCGACTAGGGTATTGATGTTGCGGTCTGCAATGGCGTAAATTGAACCACCCTTGCCACCATCGCCACCATTCGGCCCGCCCATTGGCTCATATTTTTCGCGCCTAAACGTGGCAACGCCGTTACCGCCGTCACCTGCGTAAACCTTAATGGTTGCTTCATCAATAAACTTCATTCAAACACCTTTTTAACTCAATCTTCAAGCACATCGCCCAAAGATTTAACATCATGTTGCGCGATGCTCGAAATCCTCATGTACTGAATGTACATTCCGGTTTATGTGCTTCGTGCGCCTTGCGCTGTATCTTGAATTTTTGAGTTATCAAAAGCTTTTGATGCAACGACAATCATTAGTCATTCTAAATCATTTAACCTAAAAACAAAAAAGCCCCATCAAACGATGAGGCTTTAATGAGATTACTTTAACTTAAACAGCAACAATACTTACAGTGTGGCGTCTTAAAGCACCTTTGATTGCAAAAGTTACTTTGCCTTCAATTTTTGCAAATAGTGTATGGTCTTTGCCCATGCCAACGTTTTCGCCAGCGTGCATTTTAGTACCGCGTTGACGCACAATGATGCTACCTGCGCTAACAACTGTTTCTCCAAATGCTTTAACACCTAATCGTTGTGAGTGTGAATCGCGACCGTTACGTGAACTACCGCCTGCTTTTTTGTGTGCCATGATTTAATCCTTTAATACTTATTTAATGACTTAAATGAATAAGCGTTTAATTAGCTTGTTGCTTAAGCTTCTGCCACTTTGGCTGCTTTAGCTTTAGTTGCTTTTGGCGCTGCTTTTTCGGCAGACGCGCCAGCCGCTAAGATTTCACCAATTTGAATCTCTGTGAAGCTTTGGCGATGACCTTGCGTTTTGCGGTAGTGTTTACGGCGACGAAATTTAAAAATCATCACTTTATCGGCACGACCATGTGAAAGCACGGTGGCACTCACGGTAGCACCAGAAATCAACGGTGAACCGATTGTTGTATTTGCGTCATCAGAGATCATCAACACTTTGTCGATAACCACTGTAGCGCCAACATCGCCCACAATTTTTTCTACTTTAAGTCTCTCACCGGCAACTACTTTATATTGTTTGCCACCTGTTTTAATTACTGCATACATGATTTAAGCCTTGCTTCAACACGTTCAAATGAATCGCGCATTATACTTAAATAAACCCACATTGCAAACCTTAAATCACAATTTGCCATATGTTTAACACATTCAAAAACCTTGGGTGGAATAGATTGCGGTTATTGGGTTGAATAGATTGCCTGTCTTAACTGAATAGATTGTAAGTGATGAATATAGACGGCGATTGCCTGTGTTAAAATATTAACAATTATATTAGCTTTTTATTATTGGCGCATCGCGTGGCTTTAAACCCTATTCAATCATCCATTTCGCTTGACATGCAAGCGGTCGACACGGTTATTCGTAGCTCTCTTTATTCTGAAGTTAGTTTGATTAATACGATTGGCGAACACATCATTAACGGTGGCGGCAAACGCCTGCGGCCCGCACTAGTGTTACTTTCTAGCGGCTTGTTTAACCCTATTCAATCGCCACATCATCAATTAGCCGCTATTGTAGAATTTATTCATACCGCTACTTTGTTGCATGATGACGTTGTGGATGAATCGGCGATGCGGCGCGGTAAAAGCACCGCTAATCATTTGTTTGGTAATGCGGCCAGCGTTTTGGTGGGCGATTTTTTATATTCGCGCGCCTTTCAAATGATGGTGCAATTAAAAAACATGCGCGTAATGGAAATTTTATCGGAAGCCACCAATGTGATTGCTGAAGGCGAAGTTTTACAGCTGCTTAATATTCATAATGCCGATGTTACCGAGCAACAATATTTAAAAGTAATTCATTACAAAACCGCTAAACTGTTTGAAGCCGCCATGCGTTTGGGCGCGGTGATAAATGACGCATCTAGGCAAGATGAAGACGCATTGGCACTGTACGGCATGAAGTTAGGCACAGCATTTCAGCTAGTAGATGATGTGCTGGACTTAAGCGGCGAACCTGACAAAATCGGTAAAAATTTGGGCGATGATTTAAGTGAAGGCAAACCAACATTGCCTTTGCTATACGCCATGCACAACAGCTCGCCAGAACAAGCTGAAACTTTACGTAAAGCCATTAAAGCGGGTGGTTTAGATGATTTGGATAATGTATTAGCAGCGGTAAAAGCCACGCAGGCCAATGAATACGTATTAAAGTTAGCCAAACAAGAATCGTTAGAGGGATGCGCCGCGATTGCGCATTTCCCTGATTCGATTTACAAACAATCGCTACTGGATTTAGCCGATTTCGCGGTAACACGTTCTTATTAAAACGCGTCATCAAGTTAAAAGGCTTCAACCTGCCTTAAATTAATTCAATCTAAATTTAATTAAGCGTTAACTTTAAATCCTTAATTTAACGTAATCGGTTCGCCGCTTTCGGCGTGAAAATAACTTAAATGCGCGCAATCACTAGTGCCATTGGTTAATGTGCCGTCAAAAAGCGCTGTGCCGTCTACATCGACTACCGCGTATCCATTATGATAAAGCGTCACTTCGGCTAGTTTTTGTGCCAATTTAGAAGCGCTGGTTTTGTTTTTGGCGTGATCATGCCTATTTAATTCGCGTAGCGCAAAGCTAATGCAAGTTTCGGCTTCGTCTTCGCCATACACTTCCCACTGCTTGCCGCCGGTTAATTGTTTTAACCAGCCTGGCAAGTCTACTTCTACACGGCAAATAATCGGCTCATCCCAAGCAGGATGATCAATATTGTTCAGCTCGATTAATTCACGGGTATTAATTAATGTTTCTTTCTGATTGTTCATATTGTTTCCTAAACGTTTACTACAACATCTCACTACTACATGGCGGCTAAACGCTTTATTACAAGCAATTTTAGCGCCAATTGTGCAATGTCATGCCATTAACTAACCACTAATTAGCGCCAACCAAGTTGCACACTTGGTTTAACGATGCGATGATATGTTTAGTTTACCTTAACTCATAGACTCATTTGGGGACAGTATGTTTGATTTTTTAATGCCAATTTCGGATTTGTTGCGTAGCGAACCAACTATATTTATGACACTTTCTGTCATATTAGGTTTGTTAGTGGGCAGTTTTCTTAATGTAGTGATTCACCGCCTACCCAAAATGATGGAACGCGAATGGCATGCCAACTGTTTAGAGCTTCAAGGTAAAGAAATCCCCGAACAAAGCAAATACAACATTGTAACGCCACGCTCAGCCTGCCCTAGCTGTGGGCACCAAATCAGTGCACTTGAAAATATTCCTGTTATTAGCTACCTATTTTTGCGTGGAAAATGCAAAGGCTGCAAAACAAAAATTAGCCTACGCTACCCGTTAATTGAAGCATTATCTGGCGCGCTAATTGGCGCAGCCGCTTATCATTACGGCTACACCTACGCGGCGCTGTTTGCATTTATCTTTATATTCGCCTTAATCACACTCACTTTTATCGATTTCGATACGCAATTATTACCAGATGACATTACCCTACCATTGCTGTGGCTAGGTCTATTATTCAATCTAAATGGCGGTTTTACCGATTTAAAATCGGCGGTCATTGGCGCCATGCTAGGTTATTTAATTTTGTGGAGCGTGTATTGGCTGTTTAAATTAGTCACCGGCAAAGAAGGCATGGGCTATGGCGATTTTAAATTGCTGGGCGCAATTGGCGCTTGGTTTGGCTGGCAATTATTGCCTGCGGTTATTTTGCTTAGCTCAGTCGCTGGCGCGTTAATTGGCATTAGCTTAATCGTATTTAAAGGTACTGGCCGCAGCACAGCGATTCCCTTTGGGCCGTTTTTAGCATTGGGCGGTATTGCGGCCTTATTTTTTGGCCAGCAATTAGCCGCCTTTTATTTAGGCTAGCATGACAGTTGTTGCTTTAACTGGCGGCATTGGCAGCGGCAAATCAGAAGCTGCCAAGGTTTTTGCTGAACTTGGCGTACCAGTTACTGATGTGGATGTGATTTCACACCAACTGACAGCCGCTAATCAAGCGCTGGTTGAAGAGATAAAAACGCATTTTGGCAGCGACTATATAACGCCAGATGGCGCCATGAACCGCGCTGCCATGCGCGATTTAGTGTTTAGCGATAAAAATGCTTTAGCTAAATTAAACGCCATTTTGCACCCTGCCATTTATGCACAAGCCATTGCGCAAATGCAGCAACATGCGAACGCACCTTATCAGATAGTGGTGATTCCACTGCTATTTGAAAGCCCAAACTACTTAAAACACATCAACCGTATTTTGTTGATTGATTGCGATGAAAAAACGCAAATTGCGCGCATCAAGCAACGCAGCCAATTATCCGAAGCGCAAATTTTGGCCATTATTAATGCGCAAACGCCCAGACAAAAACGCTTAAAACTGGCAAACGATGTGATTGAAAATAACGAAAATGTGGAAAGTTTACGTAAAAAAATATTAGCGATTCACGAAAATTACATTAATACTTGCATACTTAGCAAAACAATCTCATAATCTGCATCAATTTAACTCTATAAGTAAGCAGACTTTAATTCCACAAGATGTCTAGCTACGAATTTCCATTTAACGAACGTATCCGCACACTTTTACGATTAGAAGACCTCTTTTCTAAAGTGTTGCTAAATGTTGATTCTAAACATCAACATAACCACCACAGCGCCCTTATTTCATTGCTTCAAATGCTGGATATTATCGATCGCGCCGACCTTAAAATGGATTTGGTGCAAGAATTAGATCGACAGCGTGCATCCATGCAAAATTTACGTGGTAATCCTGTAATTGCTGAATCCGTTTTAGACAAAATACTCAAACAAATTGGCGCCTGCTCTACCACCTTAAGAAGCGATAGTGCTAAGTTAGGCCAGCATCTGCGCGAAAATGAGTGGTTAATGAGCATTAAGCAACGCGCTGGCATTCCTGGTGGCGTTTGCCAATTTGATATTCCCTCTTATCATCACTGGCTTAATCTTGATAGCGCCAAGCGCAGGCAAGATTTTGATAACTGGCTGGCCAAATTAATGCCCATGTACGATGCCATTAAAACCATTTTGCATATTTTGCGTGGTAGTGGCGTAGCAACCAAACACCATGCCGATAGCGGCTTTTTTCAGCAAATGTTAGGCGGCGCTAAACCGGCACAAATGCTGATTATTCAAATGGATGACGATTGCCCTTGTTTTCCTGAAGTAAGCGCGAATAAATACGCGATTAATGTACGTTTTAACGGCCTAGATTTTGTGCAAAAACCCAAGCAATGTGACCATGCGATTGATTTTTCAATTACGCTTTGTAATCTATAGTTTTTGTAATCGGTAAAGTTGGCAATCTGTAATCTAGCTAATCTATAATACGGCTTTCGCATTTAGGATTCGCCAAACATGTCTGAAGTAAGCCCACGCTTAGTCGCCTGCCCACATTGCAAAAAACTCATTGAATACAGCATCAATAATAAATTTCGCCCTTTTTGCTCAGAGCGTTGCCAGTTAATTGATTTGGGCGACTGGGCTAACGAAAATTATAAAATTCCTGACAATTCACCGCCCAACTTGGATGATGAATTAAATTAAAATCTCACGTAACTATTGAATGTATGCAATTATATTGACAGTTATTTGTCATTATTAACAGTATCAATAAGGCTGACTACCATCATGAAAAATCTATTTAAATCCGCTGTTTTTATGTGCTTATTAACGGCTTTTCAAGCACAAGCCGAAGTAAAAATTAGCGATGCATGGGTGCGCGCGAATGTGCCAGGCCAAAGCGTGGGCGCGGCTTACATGACACTTAATAGCCCGCAAGATAGTACGCTGGTATTGGTGGAATCAACCGCCGCAGGCTCTGTTGAGATTCATAGCATGAGCATGAATAACGGCGTGATGAAAATGCGTATGCTGGAAGAATTAACGCTTAAAGCAGGCAAAACAGAAAAGCTTGCACCGGGCGGCTTTCACTTAATGTTATTTGATTTAAAAAAACCATTAAAGGCTGGCGAAAAAGCCGATTTCAAACTGTGTTTTAAAGATAAAGCAGGCAAAATTACGCACCAAACTGTAGTTTTACCAATAAAAGAGTTTAAGTAGAAGTTATTATTGCCACAACGCGCGTTGCATAGCCACCCCGCGCGCGCCACATTGCAAAGCTTGTGGCAAATCGGATTCGCACATTCCACCTAACGCATACACAGGCAAATTGCAGTTTTGAATCATTTGCGCAAAATTATGCCAGCCTAATGGCACAGCATCATCGTGGCTTTTGGTGGCATTTACTGGTGATAACACCACAAAATCTAGCCCTAACTTTTCCGCATGCGCTAATTCCAAAGCATCATGACAAGAAGCCGCGACCATTAAATCGGCTGGCTTTTGCTGTAACGGCATCAGTTGCGCACTGGTTAAATGTACACCATTAGCGCCCAATTGCCGCGCTAATTTAATATCACTATTGATTAAAACTTTTGCTTGATATAGGCACGCTAACGCAATCACTTTTTTTGCAAAGTGCATTAAATCTGCGGCCGCAAGCTGCTTTTCGCGAATTTGAATTAGCTTTAAACCTTGCTTTAATTGGCTTTCAAGCGCGCTCAAAAATACCTGCTCGCCCATCTCATGCATATTAGTAATGGCATAAATAGTGGGTAAGGCCAGCGCATGCATAATCGGCGCATTGGCAGGCAAAACGGGTGAAACGGTGATATTGGCAGGGGTTTGCCAGCTTAATTGTTGGCCCTCTTTTGCCTCAAGTGTGCCTTGCCATTCGGTAACAAAATAAAAATGCAGCTTTACGGTTTTAGCAACTGAATCATGTGTGGCAGGATAATCAAAACGGCGCGTTAACCACGCTTGCGTTTTGGTAGGCGTAATACCCAATTCTTCTTGTAACTCACGGCTTAAGCCTTGCTCTGGCGTTTCGCTGGCTTCAATTTTGCCACCGGGAAATTCCCACCAGCCAGCCCAACCCTTGCCAGCAGGACGGCTTGCCATTAAAAATTGACCATCGGATTGCTGAACAATACCAACCGCGACTTGCACGACGCTTACCGCCACTTCTTTAGTCATGTAGTGATTGCTTCGTCAGGCCGATTTTTCCAGCGTAATCGCGCGCAAATTGATACGCCACACGGCCACTGCGCGCGCCACGGGTGTGGGTAAATTGCAAGGCGGCTTTTTGTGCGGCCTCATCAAAAATCAAACCAAATGTTTCTAACCAGTTTTTGGCAATGGCTAAATACTCATCTTGGTCAAACGCATAAAATGACAGCCACAAGCCAAACCGCTCAGCCAGCGCCGTTTTTTCTTCAATGGTGTCGCTTGGCCTAATTTCGCCATCAGCATGCTTAACCGCCAAATTATCCAACATATATTCTGGCATTAAATTTTTGCGGTTTGATGTGGCGTACACCAGCACATTATTCGAAATACTGGCTACTGAGCCGTCCAGCACTACTTTTAATGCTTTGTAACTGGCATCGTTGGCTTCAAAGGTTAAGTCATCGCAAAAGATAATAAATTTTTCAGCGCGATCGCGAATCAGGCTGACAATTTCACCCAAACAAATCAAGTCTTGTTTATCCACCTCAATCAAACGCAAACCCTGCGCCGAATATTGCGTTAATAATGCTTTAATAAGCGACGATTTCCCAGTGCCGCGCGCGCCTGTTAACAACACATTATTAGCTGGCAAACCCGCTAAAAATTGGCGCGTATTACGCACAATCTCGGCCTTTTGCGCGTCTACAAAATGAATGTTTGCTAACTGCATATGATGCGGATGCGCAATTGCCTGCAAATGTCCTTTGCCATTTTGCATCAACCAACCCCAAGCAAGCGCATTCCAGTCAATTGGCGCGTTGCTGGCTGGTAGCAGGCTTTCCAGCTTATCAATCAAGCCTTCTGCGCGGGTGATTAAGCTTTCTAGTTGATTCATATTTTAAATGCTCATCGTAAATTGACTCAGAAGGCGTGGATATGAGATGAAATGCAAGGCGCGAGACAAAAATAAAACGCAGACAGTACACAAAGTACGGCAAGTTTTATTTTTGTTGAAGCAACGCCGCAGTTCGCTCATAGACATGACTTATGAGCGGTAATCGGCATTGATTTTGACGTAGTCGTAACTAAAATCACACGTCCAAATCGTAATTTCTTCAGCGCCGCGATTTAACACCACGCGCACTAAAATATCCGATTCTTTCATAATCGCTGAGCCTTGGCTTTCTTGATAACTAGCGGCGCGGCCACCTTTTTCGGCTACCAAAACATCGCCTAAATATAAATCCAACTTTTCCACATCTAAATCATCAATACCTGCATAACCAATCGCAGCCAAGATGCGGCCTAAGTTTGGGTCACTGGCAAAAAAAGCGGTTTTAATCAAGGGGGAATGGGCGATGGCATAAGCCACTTTGCGGCATTCTGCTTCATTTTTGCCGCCTTCAACCGTTACTGTCATAAACTTGGTGGCACCTTCGCCATCACGCACAATCGCTTGTGCCAGCTCAATCGCCACATCGGTTAAAGCATCACGCAAGGCCATAAAATCATCGCTGCCAATCGCCACTTCTGCATTTCCCGCCAAATTGGTCGCCATCATAATCAGGCTATCGTTGGTTGATGTATCGCCATCCACCGTAATGCAGTTAAACGATTTATTCACAGCATACTGAATTATCGCCTCAAGCGCAGGCTGGCTTACAGCCGCATCAGTGGCGATATAGCCCAGCATGGTCGCCATATTGGGGTGAATCATTCCACTACCTTTGCTGATGCCTGTAATGGTCACCGTTTTGCCGCTTAGCTGAATTTGGCGCGATGTGCCTTTGGCCACAATATCGGTGGTCATAATGGCTTCAGCCGCATTAAGCCAATTATCTTCTTTCAAATTTTCAATCGCCGCTGGCATGCCTGCAATTACTTTATCCACTGGCAGCGGCTCTAAAATTACGCCAGTTGAAAACGGCAATACTTGGTTTGGCGCAATATTCAGTAGCGCGCTTAGTGAGTCGCAGCTTTGTTTGGCGCGCCTTAAGCCATCTTCACCCGTACCCGCATTGGCGCAGCCCGTATTCACCAATAAAGCACGAATACCAGCTGTTTCGGCTAAATGTGTCTTACACAAAATAACCGGCGCAGCGCAAAAGCGGTTTTGCGTAAAAACACCCGCCACTCTGCTACCCGCCGGCAAAGTAATCACCAATACATCTTTACGGTCTGGCTTGCGCACATGTGCTTTGGCAAAGCCTAATTGAACGCCCTTAACAGGCAATAAAGCAGCAGATTCTGGGGCAGATAATTTAACTGGCATCACGTTTCCTACAAAAATTGATTATTGATTTTACAAGCTTGACGCTTATTTTAAGCCATTGAACACTTAATTGAGTATTTGGCTTAAAGATAATTTACTTTAGTAACTTATTTTGCAAACTGGCTTTGCCAATTATATTTTAGAGAATTGGATTTCTTGGAAGAATAATTTTAGATAGTTGCACTTTTATAAAAATATTTATTTTGTGCTAAACTTGTACGTTAGTATATATTTTAGATCTATACCTAAAATGCAAGAAAAACAAAAACACATTCATATTGAAAAAATCAAATTATTGTATTTGCATAGTTTGATTCCTGCCGTTTTAAGCGGCATAGCTGGCCTGTTTTTGGTGGCAGCGTTATGGAAAAGCGCCAACCAACAGCATTTGCTTATTTGGCTAGCAATCACTCTGCTACTTTCTTTAATGCGCGTCGTACTTATTGCCTTGTTTCAGCATAATAATCCACAAGATGAAGCGGTGTTAAAGTGGGAAAAACCGTATTCCATCAGTTTATTAATCGTGTTTTTATCTTGGAGCATTGGTCTGCTTTGGATTATGCCTAAAGACAATTTAAGCGCGGTATTTATTATCAACACCTTTTCTATCGGCTTGGCAGGCGCGGCCATTTCCTGGTACAGCCCTTTGCGCTATTTGCAAATGTCGAGCATTTCACTGGCGTTAATTCCCATGATTATTGTGCTGCTAACCCTTGGCAGTGATGAGGCGCTGTGGGTTGGCGTTGCGGCTAGTTGCTTGTATGTTTCTTGCATGATTACCAGCATGTTGTTGCAAAAAACCTTTAATGGCAATTTAGAATTGGCTTACGATTTGGAAGTGGCTAAAAAGAATGCTGAAGACTTAGCCAGCACCGACGTGTTAACTGGCTTAAATAATCGCCGCGCGTTTTTTGATAAAGCTGAAACACTGTTTGCTTTTTGCAAACGCAACAATCAGCCTGTCAGCGCTGTAATGTTGGATATTGACCACTTTAAGAAAATTAATGATAGCTTTGGTCATTCTGCTGGCGATATCGCTTTGCGTAATTTAGGCCGATTATTGAAAAATAATCTGCGCGAATCTGATTTATCGTGCCGATTTGGTGGTGAAGAATTTGTGGTATTGTTGCCCAATACAACGTCTGACGAAGCTTGTGAAATGGCACATGCGCTTAAAAATATCATGATGACATCAACCATTGCCTTGGCCGATGAAAATTCACTTTCGCTTACGGCTAGTTTTGGCGTTTCTGCACATGGCGAAACGGTAGAAGATTTATTGCATCACGCGGATGAAGCCATGTACTTAGCCAAAAACGGCGGGCGTAATCATGTGATGATTTATTGTGCGTGAGCGCGTTTAATTGGTATGCCAAAAATTTTAAAGGCAACGAAGAATTTAGTTGATTCTGAAATCTAAAACTGGATTCTTCGCTTCGCTCAGAATGACGGGAAAAACACTAAGCCCTGCGCCAAATTAAGCTCTACGCCAAGTGGTGCCTTGCGGTGTGTCTTCTAAAATAATACCTGCATCAGCTAGTTGTTTACGAATGCTATCTGCTTCTGCAAAGTTTTTGGATTTTTTAGCTTCAATACGCGAAACAATCATTTCTTCAATCTTGATTTCCGAATAAATTACAGTCCCTATTCCAGAAATGGTTGAGCTGCTAGCGGACATGCCAACTACATTAACGACTGCTCCTTGCAAAAATGCATTTGGGTCACGTTGCAATAATCCAATCACATTAGCTAAGTTTTTAAGCAAGCTTGCTAATTCTAGCGATTTGGTTTTATTCACTTCATTCGCCAAATCAAACAATACGGCCATTGCTTCTGGGGTATTAAAATCGTCATCCATCGCCACTTTAAAACGTGCGGCTTGTGGATGTTGCCAATCAATAGCGCTCTCAGCCACATCATAACCGCGCAAGGCTGTGTACAAGCGAGTAAGCGCTAACTTTGCATCATCCAAATGTTGATCTGAATAATTAAGTGGGCTGCGATAATGCGCGCGCAGTATAAAAAAGCGCACCACTTCAGCATCGTATTTTTTTAATACTTCGCGAATGGTAAAAAAGTTGCCCAACGATTTGGACATCTTTTCATCATCAACTCGCACAAAACCGTTATGCATCCAACAGTTGGCCATTTGGCAGGGTTTGCCATCATGGCTATGCGCAGCTTCGGATTGGGCGATTTCATTTTCATGATGCGGGAACTGTAAATCTTGCCCGCCGCCGTGAATATCAAAGTGCGCACCTAAATGCGCTGCGCTCATCACGGAGCACTCAATATGCCAACCTGGACGGCCTTTGCCGCCATTTGGGCCACCAAACGGCGAATCCCAATTGGGTTCATTTGGTTTTACCGCTTTCCACAACACAAAATCCATCGGGTCTTTTTTAAACGTGTCGATTTCTACACGTTCTCCCGCACGTAAATCGTCTAAACTTTTGCCCGATAATTTGCCGTAATGGGCAAAGCTGCGCACGCTGTAAAACACATCACCATTGGCGGCGGCGTAGGCATGACCTTTTTCAATTAGCGCGGCAATCATCTTAATCATGCCATCAATGTGCTGGGTGGCGCGCGGCTCAATATCGGGGCGAATAATGCCTAATTTGGCCGAATCTTCATCCATGGCGTCAATAAAACGCTGTGTTAAATCACCTATCGTTTCATTGTTTTCATTGGCACGTTTGATGATTTTATCGTCTATATCGGTGATATTACGCACATAAGTCACCTCATAGCCGCTGGCGCGAAGCCAGCGCGAAACCATATCAAACACCACCATCACGCGCGCATGGCCTAAATGACAAAAATCGTATACGGTCATGCCGCACACATACATTTGCACTTTATTAGGCACAATTGGGGTGAATGTTTGCTTGTCGCGACTAAGTGTGTTGTAGATTTTTAGCATGAAATAAAGTTAAGAATGGTGTTTTGACATTAATTTACACAAATATGCCATAAAAGGCCATTCAATTGAGTTTTGTAAGCAAACGGGCTATTGGATGTTAGCGACGCTATTGATAGAATGGCGTTTTAATTTTGGATTCGAGTATATCACAATGCATATTCCAAACCGCTCGCTATATAAGCTCGCCTTTCAGATTTTGTTTGCGCTGAGTGTTGTCACTTCCAATGTGTTTGCCGATGAGTTAAAAGATATTTCAAACTTATCGGATCAAGGCCAACAGGCGGCGGCGCTTGAGCGTATTAATGCTTATTTAGCGGCTAATCCAAAAGACCCGCAAGCCATGTTTATGAAAGGTATTATTCTAGTTGAAAGCGGTAAACGTGACGATGCAATTAAAACATTTACCGATTTAACCAGCAAATACCCAAACCTGCCTGAGCCGTATAATAATTTAGCCGTTTTATATGCCGATGCTGGCGAATACGACAAAGCGAAAAAAGCGCTTGAAACGGCCATCAAAACGCATCCAAGCTACGCGACAGCGCACGAAAATTTAGGTGATATTTATGCACGCATGGCTTCTGAAGCTTATGATAAAGCCTTGCAGCTGGATAACGGCAATGCACGCGCTCAAAGCAAATTATCCTTAATTAAAGATTTGTTTGGCACTGGTAATAAAGTGGTGGCAAAGGCCGATACAGCTAAAACCACTAAAACGGGCACAATGCCAATTCGCCCAGCCGATAAAAAAGTTGAGCCAGCAAAAACGGCTGAGCCAACTAAAGCGCCAGTGGATAATTCAGCCGATGACGAAAAAAGTGTAAATGAAGCCGTGGCTAATTGGGCAAATGCTTGGTCTAACCAAGATGTTAATAAGTATTTAGCTAGTTATGCCGCTAATTTTAAAACGCCAAAAGGCGAAAGCCGTAAAGCTTGGGAGCAACAACGTCGCGAACGTATTAGCGCACCTAAAAGTATTAGCGTAGAATTGTCGAATCAGAACGTGACCATTGTTGATAACAACAATGCAAAGGTGACGTTTAAACAATCTTACAAAGGCGCGGGCAGCGCAATTCGCACCGACAAAACTTTGTTACTTAAAAAAGAAAATGGCAATTGGTTGATTGAGCAAGAAGTGGCATCAAACTAATGTTTGAACTCGCTATGAAAAGAATCAATGGCAAAAAAAGGCAATGCAGATTAATTTAAAGCTAATAGTATTAAAAAGTATCGCTATTTTAGGCTGCGTTTTATTGCCGTGGAACGCAACAGCGGTTAATCATGGCAGCATGACGGATTTGTTGCTAGCTCAAAAATTCGGCAAATCATTGGTGGAAAGTTTATTGGTAAAAAGCCTTGTGGAAATTACGCAAGGCAATACCAAGCAAGCTTACGCTACCATCAACGAACTTATCCGTACAGCACCAAATTTCAAATTGGCCTACTTAATTCGCGGCGATTTACTAAGCGCCCAAAGCCGCCCTATTGAAGCGATCGGCAGTGCCAACAGCAATTCCTATAAAGTTAAAGATGAATTAATCGAAGGCTTGCGCGATGAAGCACGTACGCGAGTCAATTATTATTTATCTGACAAAAAAATCAATCAGTTACCCAATTTATTAATTAAACTAACCCCTGAACAAACGCATGTGATTGTGGTGGACACGGTTAAATCGCGTTTATATTTGTATAAAAACGTAGACGGCAATTTGCAATACACGTCCGATTATTACGTTACGATTGGCAAAAATGGCGCAGGCAAACAGGTGCAAGGCGATAAACGCACCCCGGTTGGTGTGTATTTTGCAGGCAAAAAACTCACCCAACCCTTGGCCGATATGTATGGCGATGGCGCTTATCCGCTTAACTATCCAAACGAGTTAGATACGCATCTGCAAAAAAATGGTAATGGTATTTGGCTGCATGGTACGCCCACCAACACTTACAGCCGGCCACCGCGCGCTAGTGATGGCTGCGTAGTACTCAGCAATCCCGATTTGAAATCATTGGCACCGGCTTTGCAATCGGGCAAAACTCCTGTCATCATTTCGGACAATATTGAATGGTTAGATAAAGATAATTCAGACTTTCAATCGGATGAACAAAAAACGCTGACAGAAACAATGGAAGACTGGCGTAAGGATTGGGCCGCGCAAGATGCTGAACAATATTTAAGCCATTATTCTCAACAGTTTTTTTACGATGGCGGCAACTTTCAAAAATGGGCGGATTACAAACGTAGCATTCAAGCAACAAAGCCTAAAGTATCCGTTAACATCAACGATATCAGCATGTTTAGTTACCCAAATTTGAAACAAAATGTGCCACAAAATATTGTGGTGGTAGATTTTGAGCAAGATTTTAGAAGCTACAATTTACAAAATAAAATGCGTAAACGCCAATATTGGCTTAACGAAAACAATCAATGGAAAATTATTTATGAAGGCGCCGTTTAAGCGAATGAAATTACTCACTCAGTTTTTTGCCGCAAGCAGTATCGTTATAGCCTTATCTGGCAGCTTACAAGCCGCCACTAGCGTAGAGTTTCAAACCAGCCAAGGCAATTTTACGGTAGAACTTTACCCTGAAAAAGCGCCAAAAACGGTGGCTAACTTTGTGCAATATGTAAAAGATGGCTTTTACGATAACACCATTTTTCATCGCGTTATTAATCGTTTTATGATTCAAGGCGGTGGTTTTGAGAGTGATTTATCGGAAAAAAATACCCGCGCACCAATTGTGAATGAATCAAACAATGGCTTATTAAATCAGCTGGGCACCATTGCCATGGCGCGCACGGCAGACCCAGATTCGGCCACTGCGCAATTTTTTGTTAACTTGGGCGATAACCAATTTTTAAATTACACCAGCCCAGACCCAGAGGCAATTGGCTACTGCGTGTTTGGTAAAGTCACTAGCGGCTTAGATGTGGTGCAAAAAATTGGCCTAAGCGCAACTGGCAATATGGGCAGACATTCTGATGTGCCCGTTAAACCGATCACGATTAAAAGTGCAAAACTTATTTCGGCAGAATCAAAGTCTGATGCTAAAGCTGAAGCAAAGCCAGAGGCTAAATCAGCCGCAAAACCTGAAGTAAAATAACTAGTTGAATCTATTCAATCATTATCAATTTATTTGTTTTTTTTAAAGGATCTACCCGTGGTTAAACTTTCTACCAATTTTGGCGATATTACTCTTGAACTAAACGCAGAAAAGGCGCCGATTACGGTTGCTAACTTTTTACAATATGTGGAAAGTGGTTTTTACAGCGACGTGATTTTTCACCGCGTGATTGACGGTTTTATGATTCAAGGCGGCGGTTTTGATACCACTATGAAGCAAAAAAAGACGCTTGCTGAAATTAAAAACGAAGCCAATAACGGCTTAACCAACGACAAATACACCATTGCAATGGCACGTACTTCTATTCCTGATTCAGCCAGCAGCCAGTTTTTTATTAACGTTGGCAACAACGAATTTTTAAACCACACCGCGCCAACATCCAGCGGTTGGGGCTACTGCGTGTTTGGCAAAGTGGTTGAGGGCATGGATGTGGTAGATAAGATTAGAGCCGTTAAAACAGGCAGCAAAGCCGGCCATCAAGACGTACCAGTAGAGCCAGTGATTATTAATAGCGCCGTGGTTTGCTAAATAAAATTTTGCTAATTAGGCTTTTGTTAATTTAACTCATGCAAAATAGGCTTTAAGTCATCCGCGTTTGCCCATGCCAAACAATGCTTACAGCCTATTTATCTCTGATTTACATTTATGTGATTCGCGGCCCAATATCACACAGGCTTTTATCGGTTTTTTAAATGAAACCGCTATAAAAGCGCAAGCACTGTATATTTTAGGTGATTTGTTTGAATATTGGGCTGGTGATGACGCGATTGAAGCAGGTCATCAGCAAGCTGTTATTGGCGCACTTAAAGCCTTAAGCAGCCAAGGCGTAGCGCTTTATTTTATGCACGGCAATCGCGATTTTTTATTAGGCGATCGCTTTGCGCAAGCCACATTTGGCACACTGCTGCCAGACCCTAGTTTGTTAAATCTTTATGGCAAGCCGGTTTTATTAAGCCACGGCGATATATTGTGCACCGATGATATTGCCTACCAACAATTTCGCGCCCAAGTACGCCATGCTGATTGGCAAAGCCAGTTTTTAAGCCAACCACTAGACACACGCATTGCCTATATTGAGCAAATTCGCCTCAAAAGTGAGCAAGAAAAATCGCTTAAAAGTATGCAGATTATGGATGTGAATCAGCAAGCGGTTGAAGCAATGCTGCGCGATTATGCTTACCCGCCAATATTGATTCATGGCCACACACATCGGCCAAACTCACATCAAATTACTGTTGATAATCACACCTGTGAACGTTGGGTGCTTGGCGATTGGTATGAGCAAGGCAGCTATTTAAAGCTAGACGAAAGCGGCTGCCAATCGCTAAGCCTGAAGTAATTTCAATCTAAAAATTAGCCAATATATCCAGGTATATTCGCCTCAATCACTTCATCAATCTGTTCTGCTTCTAAGAATTTTTCAGCATATTTTAAATACAGCTTTTCGCGGATAAACAAATCAAATACATCGGGGTCGATATGGTTATCTAACTTCATTTTGCCCAAAATATGCAATGTTTCGGATAAAGCTTTGGCTTTTTTGTAAGGCCTATCTTTAGAAGTGAGCGCTTCAAAAATATCCGCCACACCCATCATGCGCGCAGGTATCGACATCTGATCGCGATTTAAACCTTTTGGATAACCTCTGCCATCCATGCGCTCATGATGGCCGCCTGCGTATTCTGGCACACGGCGCAAATCTTTTGGATACGGCAGAGCTTCTAGCATATTGATGGTGACCACAATATGATTGTTGATGATGGTGCGCTCTTCTGGCGTTAAAGTGCCGCGCTTAATGGTTAAGTTATAGGCCTCGTTATCACTTAAAAAGTTTACCGATTGTCCCAGATCATTCTGGTATTCATATTGAGCAATATCGCGCACGCGCTGCTGGTCTTCTTGCAACATAAATTCGCTGCCAAAATTGATGCGGCGAATAAAGTTTTTATCGTCTTCAAGCTGCCGTTTAATCACATTCATCTCTTGCTCAATGCGCTTGGCATTAACTAATTTGCCATCCTGCATTTCTTGCATGGCTGTGCGCAAAAGCGCATTTTCGCGCTGCGTTTTTAGTAGCTCAAAACGTTGATCAATCAAATGAATTCGGTCAAAAGTGGTTTCTAATTTGGTGGCTTTGTCCATCACCGATTCTGGCGTGGTTACTTTGCCGCAATCATGCAACCAAGCCGCAATTTTTAATTCATACACCTCTTTTTCGGTCATTGTAAAATCGCGAAAAGGCCCATTATCTGTTTTCATGGCGGCATCTGCCAACATCATGGTTAGCTCTGGCACGCGCTGGCAATGGCCGCCTGTGTAAGGCGATTTTTCATCAATGGCATCGGCAATTAATTTAATAAACGATTCAAATAAATCTTTAAGCCCGTTGATTAGATTTTGATTGGTTAAGGCTACCGCCGCTTGCGAGGCCAAGGATTCAACCAAGCGCTGATGCGCATCGGAAAAAGGAATAATTTGTTTGGTGTTTGGGTCAATGGCATTAATTAGCTGCAATACGCCAATAATCTCATTTTCGTGATTCATCATGGGAACCGTTAAAAACGATTGCGAACGATAGCCCATTTTGGCATCAAATTTAGCGGTGCCCGAAAAATCAAAGCCTTCGGTTAAATAGGCATCTGGAATATTAACGGTTTTGGCATTGGTGACGCTGTAAACCGCCACCATGGTTAAGTTTGGTTTTCCATCTTCGCCATAAATGGGCAAAGGCGGGAAAGGAATCGGCTTGCCAGTAGTGCCGCCCATGGCAATATCTAGGCTTAGATTACGCAGTATCTCAAAGTTTAAATGCGCATCTTCTGTTACCGAATACAAAGTGCCCCCATCAGCGTTAGTCAGCTCTTTGGCGCCCAGTAAAATCACTTCTAACAGCCGTTTATGGTCATGCTCGGCTGAGAGTGCCACACCAATCGAGTTGAGGCGTTCTAGCTGATTAAGCACATCTTGTTGAATGGATTCAAGCGACATATTTTAAGCAATCAATAACCATTTTAAATCGGATGCTATTTAATCCAGCGTTAAGCTAAATGAAATTCCATTTTTGTGCCGGCTAATTCAATAATATCTTGATCTTTAAGGGCATGTGCTTGCACGCCAATTTGCAAGCCATTAACCACAGGATGATTGCTGCCGCCAACGTGGGTAATAAAGTAGCCATGCGGCCTTTTGGTAATAACAGCCACTTGCGAACCTGGTTTGCCAAGGGTGGTCATGGTTTTATTCAGCACCAATTCACGGCCAGAACTTGTACCAGTAATCACCAATAAGCGGCCAATACTATCAGCAACTGTTGTGCTTTCATTTTTTTCAGCATCATCGGTTTCCATGGCTTCAAGCCCACCTGATAGATTGCCAATTGATTGATTATTTTCGTTTGATGTTACAAATGCAGAATTGGCGACGGCTGGCTGTTGTACCGCTTCGTTACTTTCGGCATCTGGCTCTTGCTTTGGCATAACCAACATGGTTTTTTCAAAGCCGTCATTGGCACTTGATGTCTGATTTTCATTTAAATATTGAAGCTGATATTTACCAAATTCAATCATATCTTGGTGTTGCAACACATACTTTTTAATGGCTTTGCCGTTCACCATGGTGCCGTTTGTGCTGTTTAAATCTTCTAAAAAAGAGTCATTTCCAATGGTTACAATCACAGCATGCTCGCCGCTGACAACCAAGTTATCAATATGAATATGATTGCTTGGTCTACGCCCTATTGTGATGCGTTCTTTGTCTAACTCAAACTCACCCATTGGGTTGCCATCTAATAAAAAATGTAACTTTGCCATAATAACCCTTAATTATTAACCAACTAATATTTAGCCTGTTAAGACTTATTTCTTAGTTGATGTGCGCACAATATTTTAACGTGCTTCAATTTTAAAACACCTAAATTTTAAAGTACCTAAATTGCGATGCACTTTACATAAAATAATACAGCTTACAAAAATTAACCGTTTTGATTTTTAGTTTTGGTAAACAGATTCTTCATCCAACCGCCTTCTAAAAAAAAGGGCTTTTTAACTATGGCAATTACTACCGAAATATTATCTTTGCCGCCAAATTCGTTTGCCGTACGCACTAAGCGCGTGGCGGCGTTATCTATATTTCCATTTGAATCCATCAAAATTTGGCCAATTATTACATCATCCACCAAATCGGTTAAACCATCAGAGCATAGCAAATAAATATCGCCCACCTCTACCACAAACTCTTGCACCTCTAAATCCACTTCTTTATCAATGCCCAAAGCACGCGTAACTAAATTTTTGTGTAGCGATACTCTGGCTTGCTCTGGCGTGATTAAGCCGGCGTTTAATTGCTCTTGCAACAGCGAATGATCTTCGGTCAGTTGCGTTAAGGTTGAATCACGCAAACGGTATAGTCGCGAATCGCCAATATGCCCCACCACCAATTTATTATCGGTAAAAATACCCACAACCAAGGTTGTGCCCATGCCAGCACACTGCGGCTGCTCTTGCGATATCTGATAAATGGTCGCATTGGCGCGCTCAACCGCATCTATCAGCATTTGCGACTCTGGCAGTAAACCTGGCATAAATGGTGGCATTGATTTACTTTGCATGGCTTCTGTAATTTCAGCTGTCAGCGTTAGCACCGCAATTTCGCTGGCCACTTCACCCGCCTTGTAACCGCCCATGCCATCGGCCAGCACTAGCAAGCCAATCGATAAATCACTGGCTACTGCATCTTCATTATGATCGCGATATAAGCCTACGTCTGTTAGGCGCGCCACATTAATCGCATTTTCTACGTTCATACTTTAATAACCTTGCTGATGCATTTATTTAAATCCTTAGCCAGTTGCTGCCCCGTTTGGTAACGATTTGCCGCCTCTTTTTCTAATAACTTATTCACAATCATCGCCAAGTCATCTGGCAAGCTTGCGTTGATTTGCCGAACATCAGTATGCGGCTCATTGGCGATTTTATACATTAACGCTGCCATTGAATCGGCTGCAAATGGCAATTGCCCTGTTAATAAGGAATACAGAGTAACACCTAAGGAATACAAATCCGATTGGCCAGCGATTTTTTTACCGGTTAATTGTTCTGGCGACATATAGCTTGGCGTGCCCAACACAACACCTGTCTTGGTTTTAGAAGCATCGGTAATGCGCGCAATGCCAAAATCGGTTACTTTTACTACGCCTGAATCTAGCTCAACCATAATATTGGCAGGTTTAATATCGCGATGCACAATTTGGCTGGCATGCGCATAATCTAACGCATCCGCCACTTTAATCACAATTTCTAGCACTTGTGAAACAGGCAATAAATTATCGGCCTTGGTATAAGGCGTTAAATCTTTACCCTTTAAATATTCCATCGCGATATAAGCCAAATCGTGCTCTTCGCCTGCATCCTAAATAGTCACAATATTGGGGTGATTTAAGCGGCCTGCGGTTTCGGCCTCACGAAAGAAACGCGCTTTTACATCAGCCAACTCATCGGCATCAAACGCATCAGAAAGCGCCATGGTTTTAATAGCAACTACGCGGCTAATTTTAGGGTCGCGCCCCAAATACACCACACCCATGGCGCCCTTGCCAATTTCTTTTTCTACTTGGTAACGGCCAAGCATGGGCTTTTCAATGCCATCTTTATTTAGCACCAATGTACTTTCATTTGTGCGCCCACTGCTGCCGCCCAAAATCACCGTTTCGGCCATTTGTTTAGAGCGCGAAATGCGTTGCGCCAAATCTTTATAATCGGGCTGATGGCTAGCCATATAATTAAATACGGCTTCTGCCTTATTAAATTGGCGTTTGCGCTCAAAATCCAAGCCCAAACTGTACATTGCATCCATCACTGGCGTATCAACTGGGCATTTTCTAAAGCGGTCAAACGCCATATCCAATTGGCCTTGGCTTTGAAACATCAAGGCTAAATTGCGGTTACTTTCAGCCGAATCCGCATCGGATTTTTCTTTACCTTTTTCGGTCATTAAATAGCGCTTGGTGGTTAATGCCGCATGCCCAATCAGCAGCAACGCCGCTGGCATCATCAGTTGCAACCACCAGCCTTTCTGCGTCATCAATACATAATGCGTGGCAAGCAATGCTAGCAATAAGCCTGCTGTAATCATAGCGGCGTGGCTTGCTTTTAACTGCGGAAATAACAGAATTAAGTAAGCCGAAACTAGCAACCAAACAGCTAATTCGGCCCAAAATGCCCAACTGGGTGAAATATAAAAATCTTCATTCAAAATGCTGGCCACAGAATGCGCCAGTGTTTCAATCGGTTTCATATTAGCCGATATTGGCGTTACAAAACTATCGCCCACACCATTGGCAGTGGCACCTATGAGTACGATTTTGCCAGCATATTTATTAGCAGAAATTTTGCCATTCAGTACATCATAAAATGAATCAATAGCAAAAGCGGGCCGATTATTTTTACCGGCATAAAAGAAGGGATGCATTTGCAAAGACGCGTTTGTTGCAATGTTAAGCCGCCCTAACTTAACCCCTGCATGGCCATCATCACCCAATTGCAAGCGTATATCGTTAGCCGATAAGTTTAGGTATTTGGCCGCTACCTGTAAGGCGACAGACGGGTAATATTGATTGTAATAATTCAACACCAAAGATTCGGCGCGTACGGCACCATCAATATCAGGGCTGGCATTTAAATGCCCAATGGATGCAGCCGCCTCAGCAATGGCGGGTATAGGCAAAAATGCCGCATTTGCAGGCATAAGCGGCAAAGCGTCTTGCTCATCGGCATTAGTAATGCTTAATTGATTTTTAGTGATGTAAGCGGGAAATGGCGCATCGGGGTTGCCAAGCGGCTCACCAATTACAAACGGCATGGCCAGCACCACGTTGTTGGCGGCTTTAATGCTGGCAGCCAAAGTGGCATCGGTATTAAGCTTCGTTTGCGCTTGTAAAATTAAGGCATCAAGCTGAGTGTCTATAGTGTTTGAACTGGCAACAAATTCGGCGATTTTATTAATATAAGCAAGACCAGGGTCTAATTGAGGCTCTAGAAAAAAGATGGTGTTGCCGATGACTTTTGGCTTGGCAGCAGCCAGTTTATCCAACATTTTTGCTTGAATATCGCGCGGCCACGGCCAACGGCCAATATTGGCAATGCTTTCGTCATCAATCGCAATAATCGCGATTTTATCGCCCGCATCACGGTAAGACGCGTTTACACCGAAATCGTAAGCCTTGCGCTCAAGGCTTTGCAAAGCGCTACCACCACTTGCCAATAAAAAGGCAAGCGACAGCGCACTGGCTAAAACCCAGTCAGAATTCCAATGCAATTTTGGCAAACGTTAACCTTTTGGCAATGTTTAAAATTGCGGTAATGTTTAAATTGGTATGCACAAAATTAAACATTACGCATCTTCTTGTGCACTTAAATAAATGCAAACCTTAAGTAAATGCAAACAAAGAAAGGCTAAATAAAACCCATGAATAAAGATAGTCCTAAAATTGGTGTAGCCAAAAACGCCACAAAAGGTATTAACGCCTAAACTCTTGTGGTCGCACGGCCGCAGCCACTTTGTCTAACACGCCGTTAATGTATTTATGTCCGTCTGCGCCACCGTAAAGCTTGGCCAATTCAACGCCTTCATTAATCGCCACGCGGTATGGAATCGTTGCATCAAACATCAATTCATAAGAAGAAATACGCAAAATCGCGTGTTCAACTGGGCTTAGCTCTTCAATTTTACGATCAATAAATTCGGCTACTTGGCTATCTAGCTCACTAATTTTTTCAGTAACGCCTTCTAATAAATGCCTAAAATAGGCTTCATCCGCTTTTATAAATTCTGGGTCTTCTTTAGCATCTGCAATAATTTGCTTTAATTCTGAAGCATTTATCATGCCACGATAAACCGCTTTTAATACCAGTTCGCGCGATTTACGGCGGTTTTGGCTGGTTTTCACTTTTTTGGCAGGCTTTACCGGCTCTTCGGTTTTTGCAGGCTCTACAGCATCTGCTCTAGGGATTATCATAACGCGCGTACCAAATTAGCCATTTCAATGGCTACTTGCGCCGCTTCTGCGCCTTTAATATGCATGCGTGCTAAGGCTTGATCGTCATCTTCGGTGGTTAAAACAGCGTTTGCTACTGGCACTCCGGTATTCAATTGAACCTCTGAAATGCCGCGCGCTGATTCGTTTGCAACCACTTCAAAGTGATAGGTTTCACCGCGAATAATGGCACCCAACGCAATTAACGCATCAAAGCGCTCGCTTAATGCCATGTGTTGCAAAATGAGTGGCGATTCTAGCGCGCCTGGTACGGTGGCAATGCGAATATCTTCTGCCGCCACGCCTAATTTTAAAAGCTCAGCATAACAAGCGGCTAGTAAACCATCGCCAATATTGCTATTAAAACGCGACAAAACTACGCCTACTTTTTTGCCTGTGCCGTCTAAATTGATTTGAATTTTGTCCACTTGAATCTCTATATATGCCTAAAACGTCTATTTTACCCTAAGTTGGGTGACACAAATCGTCAGTGATTTTGATGCGTTCATTTAATCGGGCATTCACTTTTAAAAATGTTAAGAAAACAAGGCCCACGCTTTTTGAACTGTGCTCCAAATGCCGTAGCTAATCGGTATCAATACCGCTGCCCAAGCTAATTTAACCAGCAAACCATGTTGTTGCTGTTGATTATCAACAGCACTTTTTACGCCACCGTTTTGTAGGGATTTTTCATGCGCTACTTTGCGCTCAGCTTCTAATTCAGTATCGGTCATAAAGAAATGATCGGCTACTGGCCTAACCAATAAGTTTGCAACAAAGCCAACAACCAGCATGCACGCCAATACCATAAATATAGGCGCGTAAATTTGGTCAAACGGCACGCCTGCTTCTAAGCGCGTATCGTGCATATAATTCACCACCACCGGCCCTAAAATACCCGCTGTAGACCACGCTGTGAGTAAGCGCCCATGAATCGCACCCACAAATTGCGTGCCAAACATATCGGCTAGATATGCGGGAATCGTAGCAAAACCGCCGCCATACATAGATGCAATAACGCAAAAACTAGCCACAAATAAGGCCAG